>CAYNJB010000149.1:0-2699 GCA_964397515.1 uncultured Nitrosopumilales archaeon
GGGTTTGGTCAACGGCCTTATGCTTCGGACAA
Source organism: uncultured Nitrosopumilales archaeon (assembly GCA_964397515.1). Classification (GTDB taxonomy): domain Archaea; phylum Thermoproteota; class Nitrososphaeria; order Nitrososphaerales; family CAYNJB01; genus CAYNJB01. Next base: position 33 of record CAYNJB010000149.1, read on the forward strand.
TTAAGATATCAGGCTGTATCCCAATTCTTCTAAGCTCTTGAACGCTATGTTGAGTGGGTTTTGTTTTTTGTTCTCCAACAGTGTCAAGTTCAGGCGCCATAGTAACATGCATAAATAGAGCGTTTTGAGAACCAAGTTGAAGTCTCATTTGCCTCATTGCTTCTAGAAACGGAAGGCTTTCTATATCACCGACAGTGCCACCACATTCAATCAACACAACATGAGACATTGATTTTTCCGCAGCAAAACAAATTCTATTTCGGATCTCATTGGTAATATGTGGGATAATTTGTACACAATTCCCAAGAAATTGGCCTTGTCTTTCACCTTCAATTACCTTTTGATAAACTTGCCCAGTTGTGATATTATGGCTAATATCAAGGTGTTGGTCAAGAAAACGCTCATATGTCCCAATATCCATATCGGTCTCACCTCCATCATCAGTAACAAAGACTTCCCCGTGTGTTACAGGATTCATTGTTCCTGCGTCTACATTTAGATATGGATCGATCTTAATACAGGTCACTGTAAGGCCAGATAATCTAAGAAGCTTTGCAACTGAGCTTGTTGTTATTCCTTTACCTAGCCCAGACATGACACCTCCGGTTACAAAAATGTATTTAGGCACACACAGGTATGTTGATTTTGGAAAATAAGTTTTTGTATAGAATTAGTCCGCAAATTAAATATCTGAATTTATTCGACAAGAGGATTCATTGGAAAAGCAAGATCAGCTATATCCACATTATATCTAGAGATCTTATTTAATGAGGCAATGATTTGAAACATCGTATTTTTAGAATTATTTGATTCAACCAAAGATTCAAGGTTAGATAATTCCCGATTAACGTCACTATAGAGTGAGATTATTTTTCGCCCTTCATCCGGACTTCTGGATAGAAAAGATTTGACAGAGACTTCTTGCATTTTTTCAAGTAAAGACCCTATTTTTTCTAATGATTTTCGAGTTGATGGGTTAATCAATTTTACGGAAATATTTCCCGCAGAATTGGCAATATCTACTGCTGAGTCACCAATGGCCTCTAAAAGGTAAGCTGAAAGTCGATAATCTAAGCAATCAATTGTGCTAACTTTTATTTTGGTTGATAATTGAGTGTCAAGAGTAGCTGCTCGAACAAGCCTTACTAAAAGAAAATAAAGACGATCTACCTCATCGTCACGATCTGATACGATCTTTTTTAAAAGATGATCACTTTGTAATAAAGATTGGATAGCATCAGAAAGCATTCCCCGTGTTATCATATGCATTCGTCTAAAAGTACGTTCAGGGTCTAAAGCTGTCGGCTCCAGAAGAAACTGCGAAGTAATTGATTTAGAGTCCTCCTCAACTATTTCAATTCCAACAAGTTGGCGTATAGCTTTCTTCATTATTTCCCCATCTTCGTATGATATTCGCTCATTTCCCATCACCTTAATAACATCAAAACCAAGCAGATAAGCTCCAGTAATAAGATTGATGAGACGCTGCATGTCTTCGACCGGATATGTGATTGATATTTCTTTAGTTTTCTTATCGGTTAATTCAACTGAATGAATAAGTAACCCACCGCCCATTGTTGATTCAACCGATAGAAAGTCACTTTTTCTTATTTTGTTGGCAATCACCCAGTTTTTAGGAAGTGAGATTAAAAGAGTGCCACCGCCCATCTCTTGGACTTTCCTTAATTCCAAAATTTTGATCGTTACTTTATAGAACTATATAGATATAAATATATGTTTTATCTTCATAGAAAATAATTATATTTACAGATAAGGCTTAAATCCAATGTAAGTCTAATCTGCTAATATAATGCTTTAAGAAGATTGATTGCACTTTGGCGAAAATAAAGAAAATTGAAGTTAAAGGATTCAAGTCATTAGGAGACAAGACAGTAAGTGTCCAGTTAGAAGAAGGATTCACCACAATTACTGGGCCAAACGGAGGGGGGAAAAGTAATTTTATGGATTCAATTATTTTCTGTCTGGGACAGAATAGTCCAAAGATGTTACGAGTAAACCGTTTAGCTTCACTCATTTATGACGGCGGAGATAATGTGCGGAACCCACCTACTACCAAAGTATCCGTTACATTTGATAACATAGATAGAACTATCCCTGTAGATTCAGATTTAGTGACAGTTACTCGCGAGTTAGAACAAAGTGGTGAAAGTACATATTACTTAAATGGAAAAAGAACGGCCAGAGGAGTTCTTCTTGAAATACTTAACTTGGGGTTAATTACTTCTGAAGGATTTAACATAGTACCTCAAGGAATGGTAATGAAAATATCAGAAATGTTACCAGATGAGAAACGTAAGCTAATAGAAGAAATAGCAGGTGTTTCACAGTTTGACTCTAAAAAAAGCGAGGCAATAAAACAATTGCATGAGGCAGATAATAGACTTCAAATAGCTATGGCAAGAATGGGCGAAATTAAGAAACGAGTTTATAATTTAGAAGCTGAGAGAAACGATCAGTTGAGATTAAAAATACTTGAGAAAGAAATCCGATGGCTTCAAGCTATTTTGATATCAAAAAAGTTAGAAATAGTTCGAAAAAGGAAAGTTGACGAAGAAAAAAACTCCGTTGAAGCTAATAAAAGACTTCAAGAGCTACAAAAAAGATTTGATGAAAATAACAAACTAATTTCAATATCTGAAAACGAAA
>CAYNJB010000150.1:0-2682 GCA_964397515.1 uncultured Nitrosopumilales archaeon
CTATCTCCTTTTTCTCACTTTCTTTTTTGAATCGTAAATATTGGTTGATCACTTGTGTTGCCCAAATATTGTCTCTAGCTTGGTTTGAAAACGTTGCAGCTCGGGCCTTTAGAGTTAAATCCTTCACTCCAATATATTTGAAGAACAAGTCCAGTTTCTTCACATATTTTCTCTTTGTAACCAGTGATCTTATAGTGTCAAAGAACTCTGTCAAAGGATCTACTGTGATATCTTCCATCATATGATATATTAAAAGAATCTTATTTAAGAACTCAAATGGTGGTGGGCCGACCAGGATTCGAACCTGGGGTCTTCGCTGTGTGAGAGCGACGTCCTGACCGAGCTAGACTATTTGCCAAGCATCAAATGATGTTGATGATTTCCGGCCCTTAATTCAACCGACCCGATTAATTTTATTTTTTATTACTTTAAAAGGCTTTAGAAGAAATTATCTATTTCATAAACTAAAGGTCTTATTTATCTCAACTATTGTTAGTTTGACAATATTCTCAATTGCTTTTAAGTAATATGACTAGATTACGGTTAAAGTCTTCTATAATCTCTGCTTAAGTTTGAGTATTAATCGTGTTTATTACTACTTTGACCCAAGAGCTCTATTCTTCAATCTTAGATCTCCACTTTTACATGATCGGCATCGTGTAGCGCTTATCGGATTTTTACCTCCGCATCTTAAGCAAATTTTAAAGAACAATCTTCTTTTTTGCGCTATCTGCTTTTTTACAACGTCTGTTATTGGCATAAATATTGTTACCAATACTCCCCTAATTTTGGAAACCTATTTGTGTTTTGCTATTCCATGTTATCTTATATTATTCTGATATCTATATGTCCATTAGTTAAAAACAACTACAATAGACATAACGGTGATATAATCTTAAATAATACCGGAAGATATTTAAACAATCTTATTCTTCGATCTTGAACGAAGGTCTACAAAATGGAAAAACCACCACAGGAAAGGTCACAACAACCACCAAACACAATCTTAGTCGGGAAAAAACCCGTCATGAACTATGTTCTTGCCTGCTTAACCATGATACAAAATGGTGCAGAAGGGGTAACCCTAAAGGCGAGAGGAAGAGCTATAAGCACAGCTGTCGATATAGCGGAAATAACGCGAAAAAAATTCGCAAATGATGTGAAGATAAAGGACATTATAATCGACACCGAACAAGTAACAAGTAGCGAAACCGGCCGCGTAAGTAACGTAAGCTCCATAGAAATCCACCTAACAAAGTAGGCTGAAAAACGCCCACTTTTTCCTTTTTTTTAATCAACTTTTATAATATAATGTTTATTTAGTGTGATTATTCTCCTATTATCGTCATATCTTGAAAACCCCTATTTGTGCATTTGATGCTAAAACAGGGCTTCTTTGCCCAAAATGCGAAGCTCGACTAAAAGGGGGGCATTTAACAAAACTAGACGTTGATTCTTCGATTAAACTAACTAAACTCTTAGGTAAAATCCCTAACCTTGAACAAGTATCATTGATAAAAGCACATGATGTGAGTGGGGACCTTGTGTTGGTATTCTCATCAGGCGACCTAAACACTCTGAAGAATGACTCTAGTGCCCAACAAAAAATAGATGCTGCTTTTGGTACAAAGGTCTGGATAGTTGAAAGTTCAACTACTGATCGAAAGATGATTGAAGACCTTTTCTATCCTATCCCAATACTTACAGTAAATGTAGTTTGGCTTCCTGATGGCAGTAAACTTACAAAAGTAATAATACCTGGTCGTAGGACTGACCGATTTCCAATTAATGTTGACCAAGTGAAGCAAATTGTAAAATCTGTTAGAAATGTGGAACTTCTTGTGGAATTTGAATATGATTCAAGTCAAGATAAACATCGATTAAACTTTAGAAAAAATAAACCGTATTAATTACAAAACCGCCATTTTTAATTGGCTAATTAATATGGCAAATATTTAAAATATATTAAGTTAATCCTATTACGAAAACATTTGTCTAAGGAATCAAATAATGTCTCAAATAGCTCATTCTTAGAATCTTGGAGAACATGTGTAGTCAACCAACTTAGTTCTCATAATATAGGGCAAAAGGTCAAAGTAGCTGGTTGGGTGGAGGATATCCGACCTCTTGGATCTATCTTGTTTATCACATTAAGAGATATAAGCGGTATGTCCCAAATAGTTATTAGAAAAAAATCAGAAATAGATAATCTATACAATGATGCTTTGAAGATTCCGCGTCAATCATCTGTTTCTATCTTAGGCGTAGTAAAACAGAGTAAAGCTAAAGGAATATCCGTTGAATTAGACGGAGAAGAAATATCTCTTTTATCTCCTGCAATTCATCCTCTACCTATTGACCCAACAGGTCGAGTTGAATCTTCTATGGATCTACGTTTAAACTCGAGGGCTCTAGATCTTAGAAATCCAACTAATGCCTCAATTTTCAAAATACGTCACACCATACTTCAATCTGTACGAAAAACTTTGGTAGATGTCGGTTGCATTGAAGTACAAACTCCAAAACTGATCGGTCAGGCAGCTGAAGGAGGCGCAAGCCTCTTCTCATTAGATTATTATGGGGCCACCGCTTATTTAGCTCAAAGCCCCCAATTATATAAAGAACAATTAACATTATCACTCGACCGTGTATTTGAAATATCTGACTATTTCAGAGCAGAAA
>CAYNJB010000151.1:0-2678 GCA_964397515.1 uncultured Nitrosopumilales archaeon
CGAATGTGATAGAACTTATGGGCGGTAGATCTAAAGGATATCCTCTTTTGTCTGAAGATCGTTTTTGCCTCGACGTAGAGGAGTTGAAGAATCTTATCTCACCGAAAACGAAGATGATCATAGTAAATTCACCTAATAATCCCACAGGAACATTGCTCTCAAAGGAGGAGGCACAATCAATAGCGGATATCGCTTGCGATCATGACCTTATTGTTGTTTCCGATGAAGTATATGACCACATTATTTACGATAACAAAAAACACATCAGTATGGCTTCGTTTAAAGATCTCCAGGACCGCATTATACTCATCAACTCATTCTCCAAAACATACGCCATGACTGGGTGGCGGATTGGCTATATGTATCTCCGAAAAGATTTTGCAAAAAAACTTTCAATTGTACAACAGAATATAATCCTATCCAGCAGCTATATTCCTCAAGCCGCAGCTCTCGCAGCTATAACTGGACCTCAAGACTGCGTCACAAAGCTAGTAGCTGAATATGATCGTCGACGAAAAGCGACTATACCTCAGTTGAACCAAATTTCAGGAGTCAAAGCAACAATGCCTGAAGGAACTTTCTATACCTTTTTTGACATAAAAAACACCGGCTTGAGCTCCCAGCAAGCATCGGAGCTTCTTCTTGAAAAAGCGAGTACCCTGGTAATTCCGGGAAATAGTTTTGGGTCGCAAGGTGAAGGATATTTGAGAGCTTCATTCGGATTGAGCCAGAGTAAAATTGATGAAGCCATCCAAAGAACGCGAAATGTCTTAGGCGCGATTAAGAAGTGAATGACTATAATACACACACTAAATATAATTGGCAATGTTTCATATTTTTTTAATGAAAGGCGAACTTTTAGATACTTAGGCGACCTATTGAGAATCCCATATATAATTATTTTATAATTCAAAGGTGTTTTATCTATTTTTTTTAGATAAATTACTATAATGATAATATTTATTAGTGTTTTCGCTAAGGTATTCGTCGGATAAATATATGTTTGATTAAATCTTATTCGCTGCAATAGATCGTATGTCCTTATTTCTTACAGGAATATCACTAATTAAATTTATGAATATTAAAATGGGTCATAATGCTCTTTGGACAATTTCAGCTTTTGTCTTGTTTCTAGATTTATCTCAAATGGAGGTACGCATTAAAATCTTGTTTTTCTTTATATCATTTTAAGAAAACAGCAGAAATCATTGCATGATCTTTATCAAATGGCTCTAAATATAGTGTCTGGATGACTTTGAATCTTGAAGATTCTAAGCGTTTAGCCTCTTCTATGAAAATAGCCTTAGGATCCTTTGACACGTCTATGCTCCTAGATTTTATTGTGAGTAATAATTTTCCGCCTTCAGGAAGATATGTTTGACAGTTTGTTATAGCTATTTGCGTTTGATCTGGCTGTGCTATGTCACAGTATACTAGATCAATACTGCCAAATATTGAATGATATTTATTAGGTTTGCGCGCATCAGCAATAATTGGGATAACATTTTTTCTATGTTTTGCAACTTTCTCTACAAATTCTCTTGCAACTCGAGGCGCCATCTCAACTCCGAAAACTACCCCTTTATCGCCAACAATATCAGACAAATGGCTTACGGTTGTTCCTGTTGATGCGCCTAAATATAATATTCTTGTTCCTTCTTTTATGGGAAAATTCTTAAGACCTTTAATGATTGCGGCGGCAAGCTTGCTGTGAAATGGGTCCCAAACTCTATAATTGTGGCCTTTTACATGGCTAGAACGTTCATTATATACCTTTATCCCTGGAGCAAAACTTTTAGTGAGAAGTCTATTCTTACCGTCTATTTTCATAATTATGAATTTATTATTTTCTGAATCTTCTTTTTCGGTCATGACTATTTTTCCTCTCAAACTTTGGTTTTTCTTGGAACCTAAATTTCGATCGAGGTTTAGGAGATGGAGGTTTTGGATATTTCTCATTTATTTCATCAAGTCTTTTCTTCAAACTTTCTTCAAGGTCTCGATATCGTTTTCCTCCGTAAGCATCGATTCGCGTAGCAATTGACATTTTTGCTGCGAGTGAACGCGCTACTTTTCCACGTTGCCAGATCGGTGCAGAATGAATTGCTTGATGTTGAAAAATTAAACCATGCTTAGGGGGCGGAGTCCCAGTCTTGATAGATCTGAAAAGTGCTTTTTCAGCGCCCAATAATTGAACCGTGCTTGACGGTCTTCTTGCAAGTCTCTCAAGTCCGCCTGATTTAGCAATCAATCTTGCACCAATCGTAGCACCGGCGATAGCGGTTAGATTGGGTGCGATGTTCTTCATTGTTCGCTCTACGTGTTTAGCTAAAGAATCTCTTAGAGAATTTAGTCGAATAACTTCATCGGCTATATGCGTTATTTCTGCTACGTCTTCCTGACGAATATCTCCACCTTTAGATTTCTCAGCTGCGATTATAAGGGCTTCAGATTTCTTGTCTGTGACTTTAATCTGCTTAACTGTTTCCTCATTGAGCTTATCTCTAGAACCTATATTTAATATTAATTTAGCGTATAATACTGGGTCGTCAATCAAGTTAAATAATTCAGGAAAATGGAGCCCATACCACTCGATCATTCTACTGCTAAAAATATTAACGGTTTTATCAACCTCATCTAATGCTTGGACTGACTCTATTGCTTGCAAGTCGGGTTTA
>CAYNJB010000152.1:0-2676 GCA_964397515.1 uncultured Nitrosopumilales archaeon
ATAAGTTTTTTGGGCCTAAATACGCACTCTTGAGACCAGAATTTTATGAAAATAGGCAACTTAGTCTAGAAAGAAGGCAAGAAGGCAATTTAAAAAAGATTCTCATTAATTTTGGTGGTGGTGATCCCGATAATTACATTTCAGGCAGTTTAAAGGCCTTACTAAATGTTGAATTACCTCAAGATGCATCAATATCAATCATTTTCGGTGGTATAGGTGCAGCAACTGATGAACATAAGCTTTTAATATCGCAGTTTAAAAATGATATTAAGGTCTATGATAGGGTCAATAATATGTCAGAATTTTTAGTTGATACAGATTTAGCTATTGGTGCTGCTGGAAGCAGCTCATGGGAAAGATGTTGCTTGGGAGTTCCTTCACTAGTTTTTTCTTTGGGTTTGAATCAAAATAGGATTGCTGAACAATTATCCGATATTGGTGCGGTCATTTATCTTGAAAAACATGATCTAGATAATGAAAAATTTTCTATATTATTTAAAGACTTGATGCAAGGCGACAAGTTAAAAGAGATGTCAAATAAAGCTTCTAATATTTGTGATGGAAGCGGATTAGATAGAATTGTAAATGAGCTCAGAAGTTAAAAAGATAACAATTATTATTAGTTCTGATGACCATCCAGTTAATTCTGCGATTTCAGATTGGGCTAATCGACAACCTAAACATCAAGTTATTGATATTGTACGAAGTGCAGAAGAAGCATTTGGAGGAGATTTGGTTTTTTTGATTTCATGTACAGACTTGGTATCAATGGAAGTGCTTCAAAAATATTCACATGCCTTAGTGATACATGCGAGTGATTTACCACTTGGGCGCGGCTGGTCTCCTCATATATGGGACATATTAAATGGCAAGGAAAACGTTGTTGTTAGTTTGCTGGAGGCCGCTGAAAAAGTAGATAGTGGCGATATTTGGAAAAAAAATTCATATAAGATTCCAAGATATTTTTTGTACGATGATATTATAAAGGTTATAAATCAGGCTCATTTAGACCTAATGGACTTCGCCATTGCGAATTTCAATAATATTGAGCCTAAACAGCAATCGGAAGAAATCGAGCCTACTTACTGCGCAAAACGCTCTCCTAAAGATAGTGAAATATCTCCCTTTAAATCAATTGAAGAGCAATTTGATCGCTTAAGAGTATGTGATAAAAATAAATTCCCAAGTTATTTTTACCTTTATGGGAAAAAATTTAAAATTTTCATAGAGAGAGAAGATGACTAAAAATATAACAATCGAAGGTAGAGATATTGGTCCAGAGCATTCCCCTTATATTATTGCTGAGATGTCTGCTAATCATAATGGCAATATTGAAAATGCTTTAAAAATAATTTCTGAAGCAAAGCGAATGGGTGCGAATGCAGTTAAGATTCAAACATATACTGCAGATACTCTAACGCTTGATCTAAAGTCACCAGATTTTATGATTGATGGCGGTTTATGGAACGGCAAATCCTTATATGAACTATATGAGATGGCTTATACTCCATGGGAATGGCATGCATCTTTGTTTGAATTTGCTCGCGGCGAAGGGATTACATTATTTAGTTCACCATTTGATACAACAGCTGTTGATTTACTTGAGGATTTAGGCGCGCCAGCATATAAGATTGCCTCTTTTGAAGCAGTTGATTTAGCTTTAATTAGATATGTTGCCTCGACGCGGAAACCAATGATTATTTCTACTGGTATGGCAAATGAGGAAGAGATTCAAGAGGCTATTGATACCGCATATTCGGCAGGATGTGATGAGTTAGCTATATTGCATTGTGTTAGCGGTTATCCCGCTCCTTCTGCTAATTATAATTTGAAAACACTTGCAGACATGATCAATCGGTTTGATGTTATATCAGGCCTTTCTGATCATACATTAGACAATACTACTGCTATATGCAGCATAGCAATTGGGAGCTGTATTATTGAAAAACATTTTACTTTAGATCGTAATGGCGGAGGTCCGGATGACAGTTTTTCTATGGAACCAATGGATTTAAAAGAACTAGTAGACTCTACCTCAAAAGCTCATGAATGCATGGGAATTGTTGACTATGGATTAAAATCAAGCGAAGTGGGTAACATTAAGTTTAGACGTTCACTATATTTTGTGAAAGATCTTAAAGCAGGCGACTTGATTACTAAAGACTCTATAAGAAGTATTAGACCTGGGTTCGGTATTGCACCAAAACACTTTGATTCGATTATTGGATCAGTTGTAAATAAAGATGTTGACTACGGTCAGGCAGTCACGATGGATGTTATCGAAGCTAAGATAAAATGAAACATCGTACTCTAATTATTGGCTGTGGAAATATAGCAGGTGGTTTAGATAGCAATCAAATTAATTCAGATAGACCTCCATTAACACATGCAAAAGCATTTAAAAATAATCAAAACTTTGATGTTATTGCATGTATAGATTCCAATCAAAAAAACTTATTAGAGTTTCAAAAGGAATGGTCTATAAGCCAAGGTTTTAAAAACTGTATAATCTCTTTATACAAACTTTGTATGAAACACCTAGTTTTTAGGAATATTCATACGAAAATTAGAGGAAAATGAAATATCTCTTATACAAACTTATGACAAACTACTTTCTATCTCTCTGTAACCCCCTGTTTATAAGGGTTTCAGATATGTCTACTATTGAGTGGGAAT
>CAYNJB010000153.1:0-2668 GCA_964397515.1 uncultured Nitrosopumilales archaeon
TAAGTTCTACGGTTACAAAGACTACATCACGGACAGTTTTCTGGAGAATGACCCCATAGGACTTGTGAAAAAAGGGCTTGAAGAAAGAAGTCTTGACTCCAGTATAATAGCTTTAGAGTTAAAGGAAAATTCTTTTGCTCCAGACATGCTTCCGGTCTATGTTTTTGATAAACTACGGAAGATGCTTCCCAACTCCAAATTTGTGGACGGTTCTAGGATAATACAGAAACTTCGAATAATAAAAAACGAGGAAGAAATTAAAGCCTTGAGAAAGGTCGCTCAATCTAGCGGCGAAGCCGTATCCTTGACTTTGGACCTCATTGATGAAGGCGTTAGCGAAAAAGAGGTCGAGCTAAAGCTTATGCAGAATGCATTAAGTCAATCAACTCTAATAGAATGTGTTCACCTTATGTTTCTTCCATCAAAAATCCGACACACTAATGGCCAGATAATAATACATCCAACATCCAACACTTTTCAAAGGGGAGACATGGTTTACATGGACATAGTATCTAGATCAAAGCTTTACATGGCAGATATGTCTAGATGCAAATTCAGAATCAAACCGGAAAGCAAAGTAAGTCAAATTTATGAAACCCTATATGACGCAAATGAGAAAATCCGTAAATCAATACGGCCCGGATTAAAGTGTTCAGATATTGCAAGTATGGCTCAATCAACATTTGATGCTGCAGGACTAAAACCGTTCATAAAAGATGTTTTCGGCCACGGGATCGGAGTCAGTCTCCATGAACCTCCATATATTAGTCTTCATGATCAAACTGTGCTTGAACCAGGAATGGTTCTAACTGTGGAGCTAGGAACATTTGTACCACAACCGGGCTTTATTCATTTAGAGGATACAATTGTGGTTAATTCTGGCGGGTGTTATACGATAACAAACAAACCTGGAAGAGAAATGATGTTATTATAAGAAATTGGATAATATTAATTAGAAAGAGTTGTATGAGTAGTGTTATCATGAATGATAATAACTTAGATTTGACCGAAATACCAATGCTGGATAATCACTGCTTTATGTTTGCAGAAAAAACAAAATCTCTTTCAATTTCAGACTTTGAACAATACTATCTCCCTGGGGGACCAACAGCTATGGGGCTCTCATATAATGAAGGGAGCGCAACATCAAGCTTCTTGATGAAAAGCTCAGTTGCTTTTCCAAACTTCGTTAAAGAGCTTGGAAAATATTTCGATTGTGATCCAGATATTGATTCAATAATCAAGATTAGAAATACCCAAAGCGAAGATTACCGGGAATATCTTAGAAACCTATTTGGCGACGTTAACCTAGACTGGCTCTTGACGGATACAGGGAACATAAAAGTTGAAGACCTTCAAAATTCCTTCTTAAACTGGATACCTATTAAGGGCAGAGCTATTCTCCGACTGGAGACCGCAATAAAACAACTCTTAGAAGAAACAAAGACTTTTTCAGAATTCATCAACTCATATGATCAGGTAATCAAAGATGCTATTCGAAAAAAAGGTTGCGTCAGCTTCAAATCCGTTATAGCATACCGCACAGGGTTAGAAATAGAGAACGTTGGGGAAGAAGATGCTAAACAAGACTTCAATCGTTACCTGAACAAAGAAGAAAAGATAGAATGGTACGGTCCAGTTGTAAAGAAACTGAGGGACTACCTATTCACATATACTTTGCGCAGATGTGCTGAACTCAACGTTGCTTTGAATGTCCATACAGGTATAGGTGACACAGATATTGTCGCATCAAAATGCAATCCTATTAATCTCACAAATATTCTGAAGGATGAAGAAAATAGAAAAGCCAAAGTAGTCATTATCCACGGTGGTTTCCCATACACAATGGAAGCTTGCTGGCTTGCAAATGTTTTACCAAACGTCTATATTGAGCTATCTCCGCCTATGCCTCCGTATTTTGCTCCAGCTGTAAGCGCCAAAAGATACAGAGAGATCATAGAGTTTACACCCGGGCCGAAGATCATTTATGGATCAGACGCAGGAAGTTTTCCGGAAACACATTGGTTAATAGCAAAAACCGCTAAAAAATCTACTGCAAGAGCTCTTTCCAACCTCATAGTAGATGAAGCCATAAATGAGAATGAAGCATACCACCTTGCTAGAATAATCTTCTCAGAAAACGCCAAGAGACTTCATAATCTTTAACAGATTTCGGAAAACAAAGAATTGGGCATAGGCGAAAAATATGGGATGGATAGCGCCAAATTGGTACATCATTGAAGGCATTAAGCAAGACTTCTTAGGTGAAGCTGGAGAACTCAATATTTGTGTAGGAGTTGACAGCAAAGGACTAGTCCTCATAGACACAGGTATGCCCGGGACAATCAATTTAATCGAGAAAGGCCTTAAACCCTTAAACAAGAAGCTTTCAGACATCAAAACCGTTATCGCAACACATTGCCACCCAGATCATATAGGAAATCTACAAATATTGGGTGAAAAATACGGCATATCAATAGGCATCAGTGGATTAGAAGCTTTGGAAATAATGCATAGCCAATTAACATCAAATAATGGATGATAACAATACTAGTTCAGACGGTTATTGTTAAACGATAGAGTTAATTATTAATCTGAATTAGCTAATTAAATTAGGAGTGATTAACAATGGCAGACGGAATTCCAGAAGAGTGGGAAGATTATATTA
>CAYNJB010000154.1:0-2639 GCA_964397515.1 uncultured Nitrosopumilales archaeon
ACAAAGATGGCTTTGAAGTGCATGAACAAATAAAGATTGAAATGGATGCCGCTTCTTTAACATCCACAGTCAATGCCATTGGCAGTGGGGTCTTATCAATAGGAAAGGCACTTCAGAGAATAAGACCTGATATTATGGTGGTTTATGCAGATAGATTCGAGGGATTTGCCGCGGTAATTGCTTCAAGCCAGATGAATATACCAACCGCTCATATAGAAGGAGGAGATCTTACAGAAGGAGGAGCGCTAGACGATTCTGTCAGACATGCCATGACAAAATTAGCTCACCTGCATTTCACTACAAATGAGCAGGCCTCAAATAGATTACTCGCAATGGGAGAAGAGCCTTGGAGAGTTCATACGGCAGGTTTTCCTGCTCTAGACTTAATAAACGAAGGTAATTTCGCTAATCCTTTAGAGATAGAAGAAATGCTAAAAATTGATGTTAATAAACCTATAGTTCTATTTACTCAACATTCAGTGACTACAGAATTTGATAAAGCATATGAACAAGTTTCTCTTTCATTGTTGGCTATCAAGGAACTAGTTAACAAGGGAATTCAATGCATAGTCACTTATCCAAATAATGACGCAGGAGGTAAACAAATAATCCAAAAAATAAATGAATTAGAGAATGAATGTCAGAAAAATTTAATTATAAGAAGATCTCTAGGTAGATATATGTATCATGGAGTTTTAGCGCTTGCGCGAGACAAAAGCTTAAATATTTTATGTATTGGAAATTCTTCTTCAGGTATTAAAGAGACTCCCGCTTTTGGGTGTCCAACCATAAATATAGGCTCTAGACAGAATGGTAGGCTGAGGGCAAATAATGTACTGGATGTTGACTATGATGTGGAAGCAATTATCAAGGCAGTAGAGAAGTGCTTTTCGGATGACTCTTTTAGGAACCAATGCTTTAATTGTGAAAATCCATACTATGCAGGTGGAGCAGGAAAAAAAATCTCCGGGGTTTTATCAAGTGTCGAGTTAGGGCAAAAACTTATTAGAAAAAAAATGACCTTATTGGGCGAAAAGAATTCTGGTTGGTATAGATAAACTCCTTTTTGATTAAGAAATATCATGAATAGAAATTTCAACAAAAAGAAAGTTTTTGTAACAGGAGCAGACGGCTTTATTGGGAGCCACCTAGTGGAATTGCTTGTTTCTGAGGGAGCCAATGTTAAAGCTCTTGTTTATTATAACTCTTGGAATAGACTGGGTTGGCTAGAGGATGTAAATAAAAAAACTCTCTCAAAAATAGAAGTGGTATTTGGTGATGTTCGGGATAGTGAATTTATAGATAATCATTTAGAAGGTTCAGAGTTTGTCTTTCACTTATCCAGTCTTATAGCTATACCTTATAGTTATGAAGCTCCTATGAGCTATGTCGAAACAAACATATTGGGCGCAACAAATATTTTGCAAGCATGTAAAAGAAATAAAGAATTGAAAAAACTTATTCATGTCTCTACTTCTGAAGTTTACGGATCAGCTCAATTTGTCCCAATAGATGAAACCCATCCTTTGATAGGGCAGTCTCCCTATGCAGCTAGCAAAATAGGTGCTGATAAGATCGCTGAAAGTTTCTTTCATTCTTTTGGCACGCCTCTTGTTATTGCTAGACCTTTCAATACTTATGGACCAAGACAAACTGCTAGAGCTGTGATTCCCACCATAATAAGCCAGGTTTTATCTGGCATTGAGCAAATCAAGCTTGGTTCATTAGCTCCTACGAGAGATTTCAACTTTGTAACCGACACGGTAAACGCTATGCTTGAAATAGCTATTTCAGAAAATTTAGACGGTGAAGTTGTCAATATTGGAACGGGAAAAGAGTGGTCTATTGGAGAGGTATTAGAAATAATCTTAGATCTAACGGGCAAGACAGTAGAAGTTGAATTAGATCAAGAAAGGCTAAGGCCCGAAAAAAGTGAAGTTTCGAGATTATTAGCAGACAATTCGAAATTGATAAATAATACTAATTGGGAGCCCAAAATAGATTTTAGAACAGGACTAGAAAAGACTATAGGCTGGGTAGGAAAAAATTTGGATAAATTCAGTCCTTCTGTTTATATGAAATAAAGATTCATATGGAAGGGAAAGATATTATAGGCCACTCAAAAACGTCAGGCAAACTGAGGAGATATAACTTGACAGATTGGAAAAAAACTCTGCTAAAAACTAATCATAAATTAGTAGATGCAATTAAAGCATTAGAGGGCATAGGAGAAAGAAATCTATATGGAATTGTTTTAGTAGTTGATAGCTCTAATAAACTAAAAGGCACTATTACCGATGGTGATATAAGGCGATCCTTAATTGAGCATAGTGATATGAGCGTTAGTTTGAATAAAGTTATGGCAAAAAACCCTGTTACTGCAACCTTAGACGAAGCTGATGATGTAATCAGTAAAAAAATCACAAATAATGATTTTCTTCCTCTACCGATACTTAATGATAAAGGTGAGATAGTTGATATTAAAGTAATTGATGATGTTAAGAAACCTAGGGTTGATAGGAGAAGTAATCCTGTAGTGTTGATGGCAGGAGGCTTTGGAAAACGGCTAAGACCACAAACTTATAAAACACCCAAACCATTACTAAAAGTTGGAGAAAAAGCAATTTTAGAGAATATTT
>CAYNJB010000155.1:0-2614 GCA_964397515.1 uncultured Nitrosopumilales archaeon
ATCCAAGCGATTACAAATGGTTTGCTCATATCTATATTCAAATAATTAGAATTCTCAGATTATCGTATAACAAAATCATAATACAGTTCTGATTCTTTTGATTGATTAAACGTAAAATGCCACCATGGTCTAACCGAAGATCTTATAGGACATATTCACTCTAGTGCTGCAGATTTCTTAGATAGTTATTAAAAAAACTTAATTGATTTGTAAGTCATATCAATTGAGTCATCCAATGATGTATAAATTTTTAGGTCTAATGAATTTGCAAGCCCTATATCAGGAATATAATATTTTTTATTGATTGTAGGTGTTCTTGATGTACTTAGATTTAATGAATATTTTTTTGCAATTTTGTCCGCTAATTCTCTGATTGTTATTACCTCATCAGAGCCTACGTTTAAATATAGTGGTGTTAATTTTTCCTTATAATCAAGGATTTTTAGTATCCAAACCATAAAGTCTCTTATGTGCATGAAGCTCCTGAAAACATTTCCATCTGTTGAAAGCTTAATGTCCTCACTTTTTGCAGCATTCATGAGAAAATTGCCAAAGGCATAATGTTTATCAAAGTACATTGATGGTCCAACCAATGCAAAAATTCTTAGACTAATATAAGTGCAGTTAGTCATTGCTAAATTTTCTTCAATAATTTTTTCGCTTAATCTTTTTGAAAGCGCATAAATTTCATCTGGATAAGTTGAATCAAAAACACAAGGGTCACTTTCCTTAAGTTTTTTGTTTGCCTCTTCAAAAGATGAATACACAGTACCAGAACTGGCAAAGAAGAAGTATTTCGTTGATTCAGAAACAATAAATTTGAGGATATTATTAGTACCAGTAATAGCAATTTCTGCTAATTCAGTTAAGTAGGAAGAGCCCCTGGTTGTTTCTCCTGCTAAATGAAACACATAGTCAAATTTTATATCTAAATTTTTGAAAGTTTCTTCATTTTCGATTGGACCATTAATAAAAAATATACCTTCGGAAAGCTCAGGATAACGTTTCCTAAAGCTTTCAGAGTTTCTGGTTAGTATATATATGTCAAAGTTGACCGTTCTTAATTCAGTGATTTTCTTTAATGAAGCTACCAACCATTTTCCGATAAATCCGGTGCCACCTGATATAAAAATTTTCTTGTTGTTTAGATATGAATTTACGAAAGACTCTGATATATCGGCCCTGTCCATAATAAACATAAGATCTGAGTTGTTCATTGTCTTGAAACTAATGAATTTATTATTTCTTCAGAATTCAAGCCACCTGCTTCATTGAGGGTGTTTTGACTTCCAACCATTCCACAAACTTCTGAGTTTAGGCCCCTGATATCTATCTTGCTATAAAGAGCCTTATTGTTTAAAAAAGATTCAAGCATCCAACTTCCAAAACCTCCATCTACTAGATGATCCTCTATGGTTAGCAAAGAAGAAAATTTACTCATTTGTTCTGGCTGGATATTTTTATAATCAATTCCCCACAATGGCAAAGTGAAGACACAATAATCTTTCATATCTTTGTGAGTACTAATCTTTTTTGCAAGACTTAAAGCTGTTCCTGTAGATAAGATTACTTTAGAAGTTTTCTTATTATCTACATGAGCCCATCTTCCAGGCTTTAATTTTGGTATTTTTTTATGAAAGCTTTCCTCCCCTGTTTTTCCAAGCCTTAAGTATGAGGGTTGAGGGTTTTTAGTTAAATATCTCATGCAAGCTCTAGTCTCCATTGGATCTCCAGGAGAAGCAATAAGCATATTTGGCATGGTTCTAATTAAAGCAAAATCTTGGACTGCATGATGGGAATAACCTAGATTACCGTAAGATAGGCCACCACCCACAGAAACTATTGTTACAGGAAGGTTGTGATAGGCTACATCATTCCTTACCTGTTCCGCACATCTGAAAGTTGGAAAGTTAGCTATAGAGTATGCAAACACATGAAAACCCTCTGAAGCAAGTCCTGCTGAGAATCCCATCATATTTTGTTCTGCTACCCCT
This sequence comes from uncultured Nitrosopumilales archaeon, assembly GCA_964397515.1. Classification (GTDB taxonomy): domain Archaea; phylum Thermoproteota; class Nitrososphaeria; order Nitrososphaerales; family CAYNJB01; genus CAYNJB01. The sequence goes on from CAYNJB010000155.1 coordinate 1,995, forward strand.
GCATTACAAAATCTGTCAGGAAACTCTTCTGCGAATGGCTCTATTACCCCATAACCTAAATCTCCAGTTACAAGAATAATTTTTTCATTAATGGTAGCTAACTGAATGAGTTCATCTATGAAAGCATTACGCATTTTCTAATTCCTTTAACGCTATTTCTAGATCATGATCAGAAGGGTTTTTGTAGTGCCATTCGACAGTATCTTCCATAAAACTTACTCCTTTACCCTTAATAGTGTGTGCAATAATAACTTTAGGTTTATTCCTAGGCCTTTTATTTAAACTTTGAATAAGTTCTTCAAAATTGTGTCCATCTACTTCGTAAACTTCACATCCAAAGGAAGAAATTTTTTCTGCTAAGGGCTCAAGGTTTAAAGTGTTTTCTATGCTGTCTAAGCTTTGTATCTTGTTGTAATCAATGATTGCAGTCAAATTATCAAGCTTATGATGAGCTGCGAACATGAGCGCCTCCCAGGTAGAGCCTTCATCCATTTCTCCATCACTTAAGATCACAAAAGTTCTAAAAGACAATTTTTGAATCTTAGCTGACAGGGCTTTCCCAACACCAAAAGATAGTCCATGACCTAAAGCACCAGCGGAGAATTCAACACCATCTACTT
>CAYNJB010000156.1:0-2575 GCA_964397515.1 uncultured Nitrosopumilales archaeon
ACATTAAGAAATACATAAAGCTAGGGAAGATCGGCGAAGCTTTCGCATCACCTGAACAAGTCGTTTTACTTATTGATGAAGTCGATAAAGCTGATATCGAATTTCCAAACGACCTGCTTAATGAGTTAGACGAGATGTCTTTCAATATACCTGAGACTGGTGAAACCATCGCTGCAAAACACAGGCCTATAGTGATAATTACAAGTAATGCGGAGAAAGAGCTCCCAGACGCATTCCTTAGACGATGCATTTTTCATTACATCGAATTTCCAGACTCGGAAATAATGAGGAAAATCGTGAATGTCCATTTCCCAGATCTTCGCCAAGAATTACTCGGCGAATCAATAAAGACCTTCTACAAGATTCGAGGCTTGGATGATTTAAGGAAAAAACCATCAACAAGTGAACTCATAGACTGGATTCAAGTATTAACAGCTGCAGAAGTGAAACCCGAAAATATTTCTAAGGAAGTACCTTTCATTAACGCGTTGCTAAAAAAAGAGGCCGACTATCATTACTTCTTGAAAAACGAAAACAAAGTTAAACGATTCTCACAGCGCTAGACGAACCATGTTCATACAATTCTTCTACACTTTAAGGCACAGGAAGATACCCGTATCCATAACAGAGTGGATCGTCTTAATGGAGGCCTTATCAAAGGGCTGCGCCTTAAATAGCCTAAATAACTTCTATTATCTTGCGAGATCAATCCTAATCAAGAGCGAGAGCTGGTACGATGAATACGACATAGCCTTCCAGGAATACTTTAAAGGAATAGAGGCGCCTTCTGAAATCCGAGACGAGGTTATGCGTTGGCTTCAAGACCCGTCCATTCAAAAAGTGTTTTCTAATATGGATCCGGAAACACTTGATAAGTTGAGCATTGAGGAACTGATGAAAGAATTCGAGAAAAGGCTAAAGGAGCAGAACGAAAAACACGACGGTGGATCACATTGGATCGGAACCCGCGGCACCAGTCCCTTTGGCCACTCAGGTGTTCACCCAACAGGAATACGAGTAGGGGGAAAACCCGGCGGCTCAAGAGCTATTAAGATCGCAGGGGAACGACGTTTCAAAAACCTTAGAAGTGACATCACGTTAGACATCCGCCAAATAGAGCTAGCTTTGAAATCGCTAAGGGTTCTAGGCCGAATCGGCCCCGAGGATGAGCTAGACCTGGATAGAACAATAGATGCGACAGCTAAAAACGCAGGTGACATCGACCTCATATGGAAAAAAAGCCGGAAAAATATGGTCAAACTACTCCTTTTGATAGATATAGGCGGATCAATGGATGAATATGCAAGCCTATGCAGCCGAATATTCTCGGCGGCCCATTCTGCAACCCACTTCAAAGACTTCCAGTACTATTACTTCCACAATTGCGTATACAATAGGCTATACACTGATGTTGAACGAAACAATTGGGTTAACACAGATAATCTATTGAAGAATCTTGACTCAGAGTATCGAGTGGTCATAATCGGCGATGCAAGGATGGCTAACAGTGAACTAATGAGCCCATACGGCTCAATCTACTATGATGACTACAATGAAACTCCGGGAATAGTCTGGTTTGAGAGAATAGCTAACCGCTTTAATCACTGTGTTTGGCTTAACCCCGCCAACCCCTATTACTGGGACCACCCCACTGTAAATATGGTTAGCCGGCTGTTTCCAATATACGAGCTAACTTTGGAAGGGCTTACCGAAGGCTTAAAGAAACTTATCACAAAGTAATTTTACAGTTATTCAGGTCAATATATCATCGTCTTAGGAAATCATTATTGCTTCTGAAAATAAGACGCAATATCCTTGATGATCAGTATCCTATTTCAGATAAAGAATGTTATTAAAAAAAAGATGTTGGTGACTTTTTGTCACCGCGTGCGATTCTGACTTTTTAGTTGGGCGGCGGTCGTCGCTCAATAGGCGGCATTGGGTTACTTGGCGGTCTCTCAGGTGGATGAAAATCAAATAAATCTGATTTTACATTCATTCTTTTCAGCCTAAGTCTTTAATTCTTTCCTCAACGCCTTTGAGTTCGTTTTCCAAGTCTTGCTTATATTGGTTAAGCAATTCTACTTTCTCCGATTTGTTCAGATATCTTCTCGGATATGTTCCGCAACAATAGTTTTCCATATTCATCTACCTCATTAACATAGGTAGATTCGGTTAGTACATATTGACTCAGAATACTAAATGTCAGTCACAAAAAGCTAAATTACTCAGCTAATTTGACTGAAAGATGTTCTTAGGCTTTGAGAACCCGGGGTTTAGACGCAACATAATGTGTTTTACCAACTCATATCCTGATTGAATACATCTGTCTCGCCCCATTGACTTCACTGGACCTGATTCAACAATCATAGTGTTTCCCTGAATTCTAAGACTAGTCCAAATGCTCCCATCATCGTGAATCCACTTAAGAACTTTCTCCGAACCTTCATCTTGAAAGCTATACCATCTCCAAGCTCCAAACCATGAATTTTTCAATGCTGAGACAATAAATTCCGGAGTATGGTTCTGTGAAAGCCATAATTTTGTGACTTGGGTAATATCCTCAATATCTTTC
>CAYNJB010000157.1:0-2547 GCA_964397515.1 uncultured Nitrosopumilales archaeon
CCCGCGGATTCATGGGCAACTAAGCCAACAACATCTGGACCGAGAATTAAATCACAGGGGTTGGTTGGCGGTCGGCTTTCACTCTTAATAGCATCAGCTAAAGCAGAACCGTTTTCCTTAACATAATGATGGAGATTTAGCCTTGAAGCTACTTCCCATCCTCCAGTTTCACCGAGTTGAGCATATCCTGATGGAATCGTGATTGAATAATTTTTTCCTTTATAAGATGCGCCAACATAACTACGGAATAAAACACGTGGGACTCTACTTTCTATATCAGCGCCATCACTATTAAAATAGATTTTCTCCTCCAACATCGTCTCAATAACAAGGAAGCGGTTGTTAAACGCGACTTGCCGGAACCCTTTTTTTATAATATTATCAAGCTCTTTTAGAAGCTTAATCATTTGAGATATGTCTACATCTTCAATGCGTTGTTTTTCCTCCGCGCTCCATTTTGTTCTGATCATTTTATCTTTACTAAAGACAATTTTTTCTTTTATGAGGTTCTTAGAAGCTTTTGCCCGAGCTATTGCATCTTTAACCGTTTTCTTAATATTCCCTTTTGTAATTGTGTTTGTTGCAGCAAATGAAAGGGATCCATTATAACGTACCCTAATTCCGATACCCTGTGCATCAACAATAATTGCGGGTTCTAACGACGAATTTTTTAATAAACAGCCAGTTTCACTTGTTTTCTGAAGCCTAGCTTCTGCATATTCAGCGCCTAGGTCTCGGGCATACTCAACTGCAAGTTTAGCATAATCGGAATCAAGATTCATAGTCTAACCGTGTTTTTGTGGTATATATTTTTATTTTATATATGGCAATATTAACTCTTTTATTGTATGCATCATTATCAGAATTTGATATAAATAAATAATGTTCTGGTTTTCAGTGGGCTTGATTATGAATAAGATTTAGCAAAGTTGTTTCATAGTAATAGTTTAAATCTAGATTAATAATAGTTAAGAATATGGGACTTCTATCTTTCCTTGCATATATTCTTAGTAGTGATTCTAACCCTTCAAATGATTTACTATTTCCAATTATTCTATTAGTCTTAGCTATGGGTTTTGCGGGAGCTGTTATAATATTATTAATAATCAAAGGTAAATTAAGCAATTAATTTTCCCAGATTTTGAGAAAATTATGAGTTTTCAAGGAGTTTCGAGGGGTGTATATACGCTCGTAGTTGAGATTCAAGAGTCTATGAAAATTATCCATAGAAGTGGATTATTCCATATATTGGATAAAGGTCTTTTTACTTATACTGGTTCAGCTTTAGGTAGGACATCGACTAGTCTTGAGAAAAGAATTTCAAGACATCTGAGGGTTAATAAAAAAAGGTTTTGGCATATTGATAATCTTTTGGAAAAAGGGGGTTCAGTTAAATGGATATTCTTTGCCAATACAAATATGAAGATAGAATGTGTTTTGAATCAAAGGATTATGAGAATAAGCGGATCTGATGTGGTTAAGAACTTTGGATCTTCAGACTGCAAATCTAAATGTGGGGGACATTTAGTGGCATTTAAGGAAATGACTGAAGACCCTTTATTAGTAGAAATTGGTAATGCGTACCGAACAGCTGATTTGCATCCGAAAATGATGTCTAAAGAAAGATGGAGGAGCTAGAAGTTGCCATTTAAGGCGATCATCTTTGATTTAGATGGGACGTTGGTCGAATTCACATATCGTTTCAGAGAAGCAAAAAAAAGTGTGATAAAATATCTCTCTGAGATAGGAATAAGATTTTCAGATAAAACTTATGAATATTCGATACAAGATATAATCGATGAAGTGACAAAGACACTCAAGAATAATAATGAACACAAGCTTGATGATGTTCGTAACGAAATTGAGATAATATTAAACAGATTTGAAATTGAGGCTAGCAAGAATACCAGGCTTCATAAGGATGCGATCACGGTCCTAAGAAAATTAAAGGAAAAAGACTACTCTTTAGCCATAGTAACAAATAACGGTAGAAAAGCAACATTATCAACATTAAATAGACTAGATTTAACACAGTATTTTGATGTGATTATTACAAGATCAGAAGTTTCAAAATTAAAGCCAAACCCCGAAGGCATAGAGACTGCCTTAAAGTTGTTAAAAGTAGAACCGAATAAAACAATGTTTGTAGGAGATAGTACATTGGACATAAACGCAGGAACCTCAGGCGGAGTCACAGTTACCGCTTTTACAGGAGGCCCGACAGAGATTGGAAAATTAAGTGCGTTAGGTCCAGAGTTTATCATAACACGTCTAATAGATATATTAACAATAGTTGATCAAAGCAAATGAATTTGTTTAAACGATCATATTTATCAGCTCTATTTAAAATCACTAAACAACGCTCTTTAGTTTCAAGTAATTATTTTACAATATAAAAAAATGTGAAAAAGATGGTGGATCTAATTTGGCTACAAGATTTAATAATTAACCTTGGATATCCAGGAGCATTTCTTGCGGGATTATTAGGATCCAGTTCATTATTTTTCGCAGTTTTTCCATCTTTTATAGTTATACCATTGCTCGCCA
>CAYNJB010000158.1:0-2538 GCA_964397515.1 uncultured Nitrosopumilales archaeon
ACGTGGGGTACTACCCCGGGAATGGTATCTGATGTAACCCATGTTATCCCATCTTCAAATGATTTTTCTGATCATAATGAGCAAGAATCTGTAATGAATGCTTTACAATATATGGGTCTTAAGTCTGGTACACCCATAGTTGAAATAAACATAGGCAAAGTTTTCATTGGCTCCTGTACAAATTCCAGAATTACTGATCTTAAATCTGCTGCTAAGATAGTAAAAGGAAGAAAGGTCTTATCTACAGTAAAAGCAATTGTAGTGCCCGGTTCACAGATGATTAAACAAGACGCAGAAGCTCAAGGGATAGCTAAAATATTCAAAGACGCTGGTTTTGAATGGCGGGAATCAGGTTGCAGTATGTGTCTAGGTATGAACCCCGATATACTTTTACCCGGAGAAAGATGTGCTAGCACATCAAATAGAAACTTTGAAGGACGACAAGGGAGAGGCGGACGGACACATCTTGTCAGCCCCGAGATGGCAGCTGCTGCAGCTATCGCCGGACATTTTGTTGACATACGCGAATGGGATATTCAAAAGTAAAGTGATTAAAGATGGACCCATTTAAAACATTCACAAGTCTAGTAACTCCCCTTGATAAGGTAAATGTAGATACAGACCAAATACTTCCCAAACAATTTCTTAAGATAATAGAAAAAAAAGGGTTTGGCAAATATCTCTTTTTCGATTGGCGATTTGATGCGAAAGGTGAAAAAAAAACAGACTTCATTTTAAACAAATCAGAGCAATCCTCTACCAAAATACTTCTAACACGATCCAACTTCGGATGCGGAAGTTCAAGAGAACATGCAGTCTGGGCTATTGCAGATTATGGCTTCAAAGCTATAATCGCTTCTTCTTTTGCAGAAATATTCTATGGCAACGCGTTTAAAAACGGCATTCTGCCCTTGATTCTTAAAAAAGAAGAAGTTGACGAACTATTCAAAGAAATCAAATTAAAAGAACTACTGCAGCTGACAATCAATCTTGAATCTCAAACTGTTAAAAATAATGGAAAAACTTACTATTTTAATATACACCCATTCAGGAAGAAATATCTTCTAGAAGGATTAGATGATATTGCAATAACCATGAAGCATGAACAACATATTCTGCAATATGAATCCAAAAATTTAAAATTTAGCTATAGACCCGACGCTTCTTCAAATTAATTATCCAACAAAATACCCAATCAGATATCCTCATTCAACACATGTTCTATCGACTCTAATCCTCCTATCATATCTCCATCAACTGTAAATATTCTTGCATCAATAATTTTCTTCTTTATTTTTCTTAAGATGGGCGAAATTATTCTTCCTGACCTTGTGGAGAACCCTGAATAAGTTAAATCTTTATTAAACGACGGGATAACGTAAATGTTAATCAATCCTTCAGTTTCTTCCCAAATATCCTTTTTCTCAACTTTAAGAACTAACAAAACCTGATTACCTGTCATTGGACTACCTTTTCTAGAATAAATCGGGTGAACATGCCCAATTATCAAATTATCGCATTCTTTAGCGTTAACAGGAACATTTGTATGTCCATGCATTAAACATGTTCTCCCAATCAGTAAAAATGGTTTATCTACCATTTGTATTCTATCTGGAATCAAACGAACTAAGTTTCCATCGTGATTGCCTAAAATTATCCGAGTCGGTACAAGTTTATTTACTCTCTCAAGAAATAATGGTACATCTCGCCATTCAGATCTACTTATCTTTCTTATGCTATACTTTAGATCACCCAGTATTAGTAACTCATCTGGATTCTCCTTCAAAATTATCCGCTCAATTCTTACACTCATTTCTTCTATAGATGCAGGAATACTTACACCGGATGCTATGAGTCTTTCCTCAAAACCAATATGTGCATCCGCAATTATTAGGTGTCTCTTCCCCAATTCATTAAGAATGATAGTTTGATGTGATTGAAGAATACTTATTGACACCATTGATAATTAATTCAACACCTATTTATTAAAGGACGTCGGAACTAATAAAATTCGTAGCAAATGGATCAACGAATCCCGCCCAAATTCCAACAATATGATCACCATAAAGTAGAGAAGGCGTTCTCTATAGTACAAACAATGCGGGTAAAGAAGCATATTTTTAATCCCAGTCATAGAACAATCTGGACAGTTGTAGGGTATGAGGGTGACCAATTTGTTGACCCATTACAACCTTACTGCAGTTGCAGCGATTTTCATTATAATGTCTTAGGCGGTAAAAACCCGATATGCTACCATCTTCTATCCGTGCAAATCTCCCAGTCAATAAGGAAATATGAACATGTGATTTTCGACGACCAAGAATATGCTTTTTTTATCAAAGCCTTAATAAATGATATAACATCTAAAAAGAAAAAACATAAAGGCTAACCTTATTTGACCAAAGCGTGCGCCTCGGTAGCTCAGCTCGGTTAGAGCACTTGCCTTGTATCCGGAAAAAGAAAGCAAGGGGTCGGGGGCTCAAATCCCCCTCGAGGCTCCTTTTTATTAAATTAAGTCAATTTTATGATACGCCCGTT
>CAYNJB010000159.1:0-2525 GCA_964397515.1 uncultured Nitrosopumilales archaeon
TGTCAGATAATAGAGACATTGTATAATATTTGTCGACTGATCGCTCAATGGCGGAAGGTGGGTTAATTACAAAAAGCCCACCATCATTCAATCTATGCAATGTGTTCACACGGAAGAAAACCTCATCTAATGAACCTCTCCCGATTGGCCTCACAATTAATGAGCTCAGATTGTTTACAATGTCGGGTAACTTCTCGGAGTTAACTATGGGCCCAGTTGATATTCTAGACATTAGATCATAGAACCAAAAACATTTTGCTTTGGAGCCAGCTGATGATATAGCTTTCCTTAGCTGGGCTGAGCACCAAGCTTCCGGATTTCGAGTTAGGATGCCGATATTCAATTACGGATTATTCTCTTCACAATATGATATGCAGAATGACGTTTAATAGATTGATTTTTTTAGGATTTCAGTGTTAATTGTTCCAGCGGATATGGTTGAACCCGTTTTCACGTTGTTTACAGTTATGGTTGCAGGTGAAAATAGGCCAGTGTTGATTTTGTAGAAGTCAAAGTTTGCTTCTTTGAATATTTCATAGAACGGTCGACCATATGCTGAAGAAGTAGATGAAGGCGCTTTCTTTACAAATTCCACTATTTCATCATCCGTTTCGCAAGATACTTGGAAATATGTTGAACCAGCGTATAGTAGCATATCATTTGTACGACCCATAGCCTTAGTGGACTTCGGGTGAGATGGCGCAACAGGCGCTCTCCCAGAACCATAAAGAACTTTCTTAGGGTCAAACCCTAAATCAGTAAGCCGATGTAGACCCATTTCCACAACTCTGCCGGAGATCTGCATACATCCAGCGATGCTTGATGTAGGCGCTATAGCTATGAACATATTTTTGGAGTCAACATTACATTTTTCAGCCATGTAGTTTGCTACTTCGGAGGTTGGAAGCTCATCACCCTCAAGCACAATCACAGCCTTATCGTAAGCATCTTTATAGTCAATCTTGGCATATAGCTCTTTTGGCTTCAAAGCTAGAGCTCTTGCAGGACCTGACCCCATCGCAAAATATTTCTCAACTGAGATTCGCCACCCAGCAAATTGTGATCCAAGAAGCATAACGGCAGGCCTATCAACATGAACATACATACTTGGGAGCTCTACCCCATCATAGTTTTCGGATCCTAACGTAACATTTCCTAGACTCCCGAGGCATAGATCTGTTAAATATTTTCCCGCGGCGAATCCGCCGGGAACATTTATCCCTGCGTCTATTAGGGTCGCACCGTTTTCTAAGGTTGTGACGGATATACCTAACTCTTCTTTCAGCTCAATCATTTTCTCAAAAACTTGTACCCCGGTTTTATTCACACTAGTCATAGTTCCAATCTCACCCAATTGAATAATATATTCATATCTAATCGCTCAACATCTATGGGATAAAGTCTTCACGGTATTTAAGATCCGGATTATTCTCGACTGATATGAACAGTTTACCTGCCCCATTTTCAACGATATCACCTAAGAAGCTGTAGAATGGGCCACTTATCTTCTCGCCGTCGACTTTTGCTTTTGATTTTATCTCAGATATGTGGAAGCTTGGGAATGTTGAAGAAGTTTTCCCAAGGAGCACTACTTTTCCGCCGACCATTGAGGCCCCTAATTTTCCTTCAGAGTTTCCTTGAATAAGAATAGACCCGCCCTGCAATCTTGAGCCAGCTAGAATTCCAGTGTTTCCGCAGATTCGAATTGTACCAGCTTTCATCCAACGACCGATCTCATCACCCGCATTTCCTTGAACAATTATTAGGCCACCGAGCATTCCGGTTCTACTACCCCAATATCCGGAGCCAATTGCATCACCAGCATTGCCTTTGATCTGTATTGTTCCACCTTTCATACTCATTCCGACGAAAGTGTCAGCGTCTCCATCTACTTCTATTGAGCCGCCGCTCATTTCTATACCTAGAAAAGCGCCAACTGAGCCTTTAACGATTATTTTGCCTTCACTCATATTTTTACCGACCCGAGTTACTTGAGTGATGTTTCCGTCGAAAACTAACGTGAGTTCTTCAGATTCATTTGATTCTTCAGTTACCTCAAAAATCTCGCTAACTTTTACCCTTTTTTTGCCAAGCCAGGTTTCCAGGTTTAATATCTCTGGGATGTTTTTCCCGGCAAGATTGTTAGGTGAGAAGATATCTCCATCAATGGGCGCGTTTGAATTTGCGATTAGTTTAAATTTTTTCAAAGCCAATATTATTTCACCTTTATTTAGCGGAAACCTCCGATGGCTGTATTGGTGCAGAGCGTTCGAGATATGACTCTGGAACATGGTAGTTTTCTATCTTAATTGTATAGTAATCCTCAAACTTTCGCTTAATTTCAGGTATCACGGAATTATGTAAGTCGTCGGGAACATGTGAGTCAACCCAATAGGTTCGGCCAATTGGTGTACCTACAATTTCACCTTCTTTGGCTACAATTGTGCCTTCTTTCATTGTAATATGCGTAGTAGAGAATGCTTTCCGAATTGTCTTATATTCTAACGATGTGTTGATTTCTTTAG
>CAYNJB010000160.1:0-2499 GCA_964397515.1 uncultured Nitrosopumilales archaeon
CCCTTCAGCGCTCCATTTTTATACCTGTTAAATCCAGATTCACAAGATAATCAATGGGTGGATTTTATTGACTGAAGTTGTAATCACAAGCGGTGTTAGAACTCCAATTGGGAATTTTGGCGGCGCTTTAAAAAGTATTCCAACAGTTAAGCTAGGCGCAATTGTGATAAATGAAGTTTTAAAACGAGCTAATCTTAAACCTGTATCAAGCGGCTATGATAAATCAAACTCCCCCCACGTATTTCAAAGTTCAGAACTAACTGATTTAGAAAAAAAATATTATGATTGGTCTGATACAAGTACGCCAATAACAATCGATGAGGTTATCATGGGGCATGTACTCCAAGCTGGCGAAGGACAAAACTGTGCACGTCAGGCCTCAATATACGCCGGGGTCCCCAAAGAAACTCCTGCTTTTACAATAAATAAAGTCTGTGGATCCGGGCTTAAGGCAATTGCTTTGGGTGTACAATCCATCTTAACCGGTCAATCTGAAATAGTTGTCGCAGGCGGCATGGAAAACATGAGTTCTACTCCCTATGCACTTCAAAAAGCTAGATGGGGTTATAGAATGGATCCGGGCGCGTTTGGTAAAATTACTGACTTGATGGTTTATGATGGTTTATGGGAAATATTTTATGGATATCACATGGGAAACACCGCGGAAAACATTGCTGAAAAATATGGAATATCGCGAGAAGAGCAAGACCAACTAGGATTCGAAAGCCACAAAAGGGCCAAATCAGCTATAAACTTGGGGTTATTTGAAAAAGAAATAAAGCCCGTCGAAGTTCCACAAAGGAAAGGCGACCCTATTATTTTCGACACAGATGAGCGACCTATGGATACAAGTCTTGAACGAATGGCGGCGCTGAAACCTGTGTTTAGAAAAGAAGGGACTGTAACCGCTGGAAACGCTTCCGGGATCAATGATGCAGCAGCAGCTGTGCTATTAATGAGCAAGGAAAAAGCCGATGAACTTGATCAAGAAACCTTAGGCGTCATCAGCTCATTTTCTTCAGGTGGAATAGACCCCGCATATATGGGTCTAGGGCCAATACCTGCTGTGAGAAAATCAGTTAATAAAGCCGGAGTCGAAGTTAGCGATATTGATGTTATAGAACTAAACGAGGCTTTTGCCTCTCAAGCTATAGCTTGCATTCGTGAACTTGATTTGGACATTTCTAAAACAAATCCTGTTGGAAGCGGAATTGCCTTAGGGCATCCTATTGGGGCTACAGGCGCCAGACAGGTTGTTACAATCTTGAATACAATGAAGCGGCAAAACATGAAACGTGGCCTTGTAACTATGTGTATAGGCGGAGGGCAAGGAATGGCAATGGTTCTAAAACGAGAATCTTAGATCTCTTCCCATTTCTAATCTAACGCAGTTATCTAAGTAAAATATCCGCATTGACTACAATTTATAGTAGTTCAATTAAAACCATTTATTGTTATATACGTCAGATCTTAATATGGATTAACACTTCAAAACCCTTAAATTCAAACCTACTGCAACTCTTCAGGAGGTTTTATGGCCAGTCTTTTTAAGAAAGTTGGAGTTGTCGGTGCAGGTGCAATGGGTGCGCAGATCGCCGAAATTATGGCGTTAAACGGTTTTGATGTGGTGACTCGTCACAGAACAGAGGAATCTAAGGAAAGAGCTCTTAATGATGTTGATAAGGCTCTGCAAAGCTTGCTACGTTTTAATTCTAATAGGGCTGAAAAAGAAATAAGAAAAACGGAGCAAACATATGGGTTAACCCTAGATGAAGAGCAGAAGAGCAAAGTTAAAGAAAAATTAAAATCTGAGTTCACTGAAGAAATGATGACCGATGCCAAATCCAAGATCCAACCGACTTTAAAGTTGGAAGACTTTAATGATGTAGATTTAGTCATTGAATCGGTTGTCGAGGACATTAACATTAAACGGGAGATCTTCAACAAAATTGATAAAATAGCCCCAGAAAACACTATTTTTGCCTCAAACACCTCCACTCTTCTAATAAGCGAAATAGCCGCCGCTACACAACGATTCGATAAATTTATCGGTATTCACTTTTTTAACCCACCTGTTATCCTCCCTCTTATAGAGATCATACCTGGAATCGGGACTAGCAAAAACACGGTTGAATCTGTGTTTAATTTCTCTAAAACATTGAAAAACCATCGAGGCCTGATGAAGCCAATAATGGTGAAAGAAGTTCCAGGCTTCCTAGTTAACCGAGTTCTTCTAGCAATGCTTAACGAAGCTTTTAGTTTATATGAGGAAGAAGTTGCGTCAGTTAATGATATAGATATTGCAATGAAAAGCGGCGCTGGAATGCCTATGGGTCCTTTTGAGCTCGCAGACCTCATCGGGATAGATGTTCTTTATCATATGAATCAAAGTATCAAAGAAATGCAGGGTGGAAACGTAACTCCCAAACCTATTCAACTTTTAAGGAAAATGAAGGCCATTGGCCAACTGGGTCGTAAGACTAGAAAAGGCTTTTATGA
>CAYNJB010000161.1:0-2436 GCA_964397515.1 uncultured Nitrosopumilales archaeon
GAAAACGCTGGTATCTTTACTGTCTTAGACGTGGCAGTTCGCGGACCTAGTGAAATCGCTGAAGCTGTTGGAGTCGATTTGAAAAGGGCGCTTGTTTTTAGCACCCATGCACGTAATCGTTTATCCGAGCTTGACATTCTTGCAAAAGATTTTATTCCTGCAAGTGAAATATATAAAAAACGTAAAAATATTGAACGTATATCTACAGGTACAAAAAATCTAGATGAACTTCTATCGGGCGGAATCGAAACTCAAGCTGTCACTGAGTTTTACGGAGAATTTGGATCAGGAAAAACTCAGCTATGTCACACTTTATGCGTTAAAGTCCAATTACCAAAAGAAAAAGGCGGACTTGATTCCGGAGCTGCATATATTGATACTGAGGGCACATTTCGACCTGAACGAATAGTGGATATAGCTAAATCTCGAGGAGAAGACCCAGATCTTATATTGGAGAGAATAACTGTAGCTAAAGCCTACAATAGTGCTCATCAAGAACTTATAGTGTCTGAACTCGGCCGAATCATTGCAAAAGAAAAAATTAAACTAGTGATAGTCGATTCTGCTGTAGCCCATTTCAGAGCTGAATACTTAGGAAGAGGGACTCTCTCAGAACGACAACAAAGACTCAACAGGTTCATGCATTTACTTGTTAGAACGGCTGAAACCCGTAATGTTGCAGTTGTTGTAACCAACCAAGTTCAATCATCTCCTGATGTATTTTTTGGAGACCCAGCGAAGCCTGTTGGTGGCCATGTAGTAGCTCATACTAGCACATATCGAATATATTTGAAAAAAGCTGGGAAAAATAGAATTGCCCGAATGATCGATAGCCCTTATCATCCTGAGCGAGAAACGCCTTTTGTTTTAAATATAAAAGGTGTAGACGACCCATCTGAAGAAGTGACTCGTAAGAGAAAAACATAGTCTTTATTACATCTATTATTCCACGTGGCATAATATGTTTCTAAAAATCATAAAATCTGTTTCTATTCTTTTTCTCTTAGTGTTCATAATTCCAAGCTTCACATTATCCAACGCATCGCAATCATATACCGAAGAACTCAGTCTTTTTGCTACTAATGATTCAACTCTATGGTCAATCAAATTAAGCGGTGCATCAATCTCTTTATCTGACCTACCTGAGGCTGAAAGTAGTTTCAAAGGTGTAACAAGTTACAAACTTTTCTCATCTTCTGCCATTAATTGGTCATCTGAATACTTCATCTACGGGCCAGAAGGCTATAACCAATTTCCAATATACCCGCTTCCAACTGAAGGGCTAATTCTAACTGTGGACTCTGAGAACAAAGCTCAGGCTGACGTTGTTGCTGACCGCTTCAACTCATTATTAAAAACAGCTTTTGTTCCTTACGGATCAGATAATACTAATTTTAGATATTATTCAAGTCTTGATTTCAGATCTGTTATTTCCGATGTGTTTTGGAATATTATTCCTAATTCTAATGAAGGGCTTGCCAAATTACTTGAAAGGCAAATATTTCTCAACGATCTATTACCCATGGTTACTTTAGAAGGATCACTTAGTGAAACTGGTTTTGAAAGATCACTAACCTTCGCAGGTATTCACCCTGTGTCTCTGCAACCTCCAAATTACAATTTAAATCTCCTTTTCCCTGGTTTTAAATCCTTGAATTCATCAACAATCCTTGATAACACTTCTATCAACGTAATCTTCGCCGGAGGAATGATCCCTTTTAATAATACTTACTCTGGAAATGTTACATTTCACAATTTTCCAAAAAATGTGAGTTCTTCATTAACATTCACTAAAAATAATATTGATCAAATTGTTAATGGATCACTACCTGTCACATCTGGGCCGCCTATAATAGTTGCAACAAGAAAAGTTGATATTGGATCAATAGGTGTGAATTCAAATAGAAATACAGTTGAAGTTATAATTGAACTAACTAATATTTCTCCAATTGGAACACCACCTGCAGAAAATATTGTTCTTAATGAAAATTGGTGGTCTGAACGTTTCCGACTAATTTCCGGTAATACTCATCAAAATATGCCAAAACTTGATTCCGGAGAAAGCACTGAGCTTGTATATGTGCTAGAAGTAATCGATCCAGAACCTTTGGATTATCGTCCCGCTGATAACCAGAACCAAATCAATTACTCATACAAAGTCGCAAATCATAAGATAAATATGAACACAACTATTAACGATCTTACACTTGTGTTGAATAAACTTCGACCAGCTATTATTGCGACAGTGCAAAAAGCAAATAGCTCCAATTTAATCTTAGGGGTACCCATCAACGTTGAACTACATAATGTTGGTACAAGAACTGCAAATAATATTACCATAACTCTAAACAATAAACTAATTGGAAATAAGCAAACTTTACAACCTAATAATAAATGGAATTTATCATGAAAGACGCTGTTTTTAATATTTCCTTA
>CAYNJB010000162.1:0-2413 GCA_964397515.1 uncultured Nitrosopumilales archaeon
CTATCTGCATGATCGTCTAGTCTAACTAACGATAATACTTTTTCAACTTTATTCTTAATTTCTTTGTCACTCATTCCTTTAATGCGAAGACCATAAGCTACGTTATTGTAAACTGTTGTGTTGAATATAGCACTTGTCTGAAAAACCATTGTAGATAATTTCCTCAGCTCTTCAGCTTTGACAACCGCACCATTCACTTGAACTTCATTGATTGATGGATTTTCTAGGCCGGCTATTAATTTAAGTAAAGTTGTTTTCCCAGAACCGCTTAACCCAACAATTGATAATTTCTTACCTCTATGAACCTCTAAGGTTATTTCTTTTAACGCAATTATTGAACCATAAGATTTACTTACATTATCTAGTAGAATATGTACCCTATCCATTTCATTCCCTCCGTAATAGGCTCAAAGCTAAGCTAATGGAATAAACTATAATCAGGAGAATAATCGCCAGAGCAATACTTAGCGCAATTTCGCCTCTGGATGTTTCTAAAGCAATTGTAGTTGTTAAGACCCGTGTAACATTTCGGATATTTCCACCTAGCATCATTGCTAAACCTAACTCGGCAATAGCTCTGTTAAATCCTGCGACAATGGATAACAGAACTTGGTTTGAAGATTCCCGCATGATTGTCAAGGATGTTTGGTAATTTGAGGCGCCTAATGTTCGAGCTAAGTTTCTTAAATTTGGATCTACTGATTCGATGGCGCTAATAGCGAAACTGATTATTATCGGTGAGATTAAAACTGCCTGCCCTAGAATAATTCCTTCTGGTCTGTAAAGTAGCCCGAAATAACCTAGAGGGCCACTCCGTGAAAGAATTAAATAGAAAAATAAGCCTAATGTTACCGTAGGAATTCCCATCATTGCATGAAAAATTCCTGTGACAAATCTTTTACCCGGAAAATTTCTGGTGCCGACTAATATAGCTATTACCAAACTCCAAGTTGAAGCTAAGACTACAGCCATTCCCGAGATATATATTGACATTACGACAATTTGGAGTAATTCTGGGTCACCGGTTACTATTAGGTTTAAAGCCTCAAGAAATGCCTCTGCAAAAGTTTCAATAAACCCCAAATATATAACCCCAAAAAAATGAAGATCACGAATAAATGTTTTCGGGCAGATATCGATACTTAGGTGGACATTCGGCGCCATCAAAGTAGGCTAATTCTTGGACCCAACTTCTGAAAAGATGTTCTTCAGATTCATCTAAAGAATAAATGAACGGTTTAAAAAGATGTGCCCCATATGTATCTAAACCATAATATTGGAAGATTTCTTGTCCGTCTGTCGAAATTAGAAATTTAATGAAATCCATAGCGCCGTTAAAATTAACATTATTGTTCACCTTCGGATTACTCGCAATCACACTATACACATTCAAAGAATTTTTAGATAATTCTATTAGGGGTGAAAGGTCCAAATTTACATTGTTTGATAAAGTAATGAAAGTAGCTTTATCGGTCAGAGTATAACTCAGCTTTTCGTCAGCTATCCTGAGTGTTGAAGTCATACCAGATCCGGCTTCAAGATACCACGATTCTTCGCCCAAATCTTCAGTGTTCAATTCTAATAAGTGCCATAGTGATTTCTCTTTGCTATGAGTCCCTGAATCATCACCTCTTGAAACCCAAATTGCTTCCCCTTTTTGTCCTGCGTTTCTTATAGAAATTAAAGCATCCAGAATATCTTTACCTTTGATATTGGCAGGGTCTTCTGTAGGTCCTACAATGATAAAAAAATTATATGCGATGATCTTTCTGTTAACTCCGTATTCTTCTTGAAGAAAATTTTGTTCGCGAGTTGGATCATGCACCAATACTAAGTCGGCGTCACCTTGTTTAGCTGTTTGTAATGCTAGACCTGTTCCTTGTGAAATAAATGAGACATTGTAATTATCATGTTTTGCTTCGAATAATTCTTTCACTTTATCTAGGACCCCTGACTCGTAAAGACTAGTTGTTGTTGATACCAATATCTGGGATTTATTATTTTTAAAAAATGGATTAAAGCTAATAGTTCCTACTATTATTGCAATAACTGTGATTATTAGAATAGCTTTCCTTAACCGCATTTATATTAACCTGTTTATATTGCATATATATACAGCCATACATATAAAGAATTTATTTAAACTTATCCCAACAAGTAATAGCGTTAATCTTTAATCGATAAGTTAATTTACCTTTAGAACATTGGCTTTATCAGCCGGCCATAGCACTCGGGCCCGACCTGGACTCATTCCGAACCCAGAAGTCAAACCGTGTGACGCTGCCGATTAGTGAGCTCCGTGAGGTCTCGCGAAACGGCGGTGCTGGCACCTTAAAATCTATACATTTCCACCCAAAGTACATTGCATATTATACATATTTCTCGTAGATATATTGGCCTATGTTTCTTAAAT
>CAYNJB010000163.1:0-2386 GCA_964397515.1 uncultured Nitrosopumilales archaeon
CTCTCACACAGCGAAGACCCCAGGTTCGAATCCTGGTCGGCCCATTTAATAATCCTTGGATAACCTTTGGCATTCAAAGCGTTAACGAAGACCTCGTCTCCACCGAAGTTTTTTGTCTGAAAGAAATCAATAAGAGTCTCAGAGAAAAAACTCTTCAAATCCCACTAGAGTTATTTGATCCTAGAACTTAAATTAGAAATACAAGTATTTCTTAAATGAGTCCAGTTCTTATTTGGATTTTTCGGTAACCTTTTGTTCAGTTTTCTGTTGCTCGGAACTCTTCTTCTTTGCTTTTTTTTTCTTTTGCCCGCCTAATCCTCTTGCCATGATATTAACTTAGTGAGTATTGAACTTAAAATACCTATCTCTCAAAAGCCTTGCAATTATCAATAATAATACTTTATCCAAATAGCCTTACTCAACTTTTGACTGCGTTTGATCAGTTTTTAGCTGATGTAGAATTCTGCTTGACAGTCTAGCCGACCCAAAGCTTGTGATATGAAAATGTTGAGACTTATATCTTTGAAGATTCTTTTGGAATATAATATTACTTTTTTTCTCTAGGGTTATGTCTAATTGTCTCAACTTTGTGTATAGTTTTATTAAATCAATATTACTATATTATAGAATATTGGGTCTTGGATAATGGGCGTTCCAGAGAAGATAAAGAAAATAGAAGAGGAAATGAGGAAAACACAAATCAACAAGGCTACGGAACATCATGTTGGACTTTTGAGAGCAAAGTTAGCTAAGCTAAAACAAGAACAAGAAGAAGCGCGTTCATCTGGTCAAGGATCAAGTGTAGGTTTTAATGTAAAGAAAAGTGGCGATAGCACCGTAGCCTTAGTTGGACTTCCAAATGTTGGAAAATCAACGCTTTTAAATAGACTTACAAATTCAAAATCAAGAGTCGGCTCATACAGATTCACAACCTTAACCGTTATTCCAGGGATTTTAGAGCACAAAGGAGCCAAAATTCAGATTTTAGACCTTCCCGGAATAATTAAGGAAGCATCTTCAGGGAAAGGTTTGGGAAAGAGGATATTATCCGCCGCAAGATCAGCAGACATGATTCTTCTAATGATCGATGTCTTTCAACCAGAAATTTACCCAGTGCTACTTAAGGAGCTTAGAGGAATGGGGATAAGGCCGGATGAGCGTCCGCCAAACATTATTATTGAGAAAAACAAGTCAGGCGGAATTTCTATTACCAACATGGTAAAACTGACAAAATTGTCTAACAAACTCATAACGGAAATCTTTCATGTTTACAGGATAAACAGTGCACGAGTACTAGTAAAGGAAGATATAACAGCTGAGCAGCTGGTAGATGCCATCCTTGGAACACGTCAATATATTCCGACGTTAACAGTTTTAAATAAAGTGGATTTGGTGAATTTAGGATTCATAAATGAAATTAAGTCTCGCCTAAAAACAGATTTTATACCTATCTCAGCAGATGCCGACATGAACATCCAAGCGTTAAAAGAGCATATATATCAAAGACTTGATTTTATCCGTATTTATTTACGGCCTAAAGGTGGCGAAACTGACTATGTTGAGCCCTTGATTATAAAATCTGGAGCATGTGTACAAGACATATGTGAGAAGATTCATAGGTCTATGAAGAAAGAATTTCGATATGCGCAGATATGGGCAAAAAGCGCAAAGCATAGAGGGCAAAGAGTTGGATTAGACCACCGCCTTCAAGATGAAGATGTCATCACATTAATTAAACAGTAAAATTGGGCCATAAAAGGAAAAATCAAAGCTTTTTCCGATTCATATCCAATAACAATCAGATACACCATATCAAGATTTTTCATAATTTATAAGCGTATGATGTAGCACAAAAGTACTGGCCCGATCATTAATGACCCCTGTATATCATATTGGATATGTTTTTTATAAGGCGATTGATAAATTAGAATATCAACCATGAAATTTGACATATTAATCAGAGACTTAAATCCTCAACAACAGGAGGTTCTAAAAACAACTGATGGGGCAATCCTCATTAATGCTGGAGCAGGTAGTGGGAAGACAAAAGTATTAACGAATAAAATTGCGTATCTGATCCGGAAAGGAGTTAGTCCTGAAAACATTCTTGCCTTAACTTTCACCGATAAGGCAGCATCAGAGATGTTTGACAGAGTAAACGAGCTGATTACATCATATGGCGACTTAACTATCACAACATTTCACTCATTCTGCAAAGACATCATCCACGAGAATATTTTAGAGTTGAAACTCAACGTCGCCCCAAAAATATTGGATGACACAGCACAGCTAGTGTGGTTCGTCAAAAACATAGATGCATTCAATATGGAGCATATTAAAATCGGATTTCAGCCCGTGACACTGGCAGATGAACTTAGAAAGACCA
>CAYNJB010000164.1:0-2366 GCA_964397515.1 uncultured Nitrosopumilales archaeon
ACATGAGTGCCCGTCCAATGGCCATCATCTGTTGTTCTCCTCCTGACGTGTAACCAGCCTGACTAGTACGTCTTTCTTTCAAACGGGGAAAATAATCATAAACACGTTCAAGATCCGTCTGTATTACTGATCTCCCGTCACGTCGGGTATAAGCACCAGTAAGAAGATTTTCTTCGGTGGTCAAATGTTCGAAGATATGCCGCCCCTCCATCACCTGAATACAACCCATTAGTACCAATTGGTTCGGAGTCAGGGAATGCACGGCCTGCCCTTCAAAATCAATACTCCCCTTGGTCACTTCTCCACGTTCTGCCTGAAGCAGATTCGAAATAGCCTTCAGTGTGGTGGTCTTACCTGCACCATTAGCTCCTAGTAAAGCAACCACGGCACCCTTATCTACTTGAAGAGAAACACCCTTCAATACAAGGATGACGTGGTCATAGATAACTTCTATATTATTGATTTCAAGCAATTAAATTTTTGTCTAATTATAATATTAATTACAAGGGATATTATCTCTACCTGGCCATGGAGCATTACTTTTTGCATATTTATCTGCAGCTTTTTCTAACATAGGCCTTACAATATTTTTCATTGGAGAAATAAAATCTGTAATAGGTGAGAATTTCTCCCCATCCCATTGAAGAACCAAAGCCGAATGATGACCACTGTGATCAGAACATGATGTTTTAATAGGATTGGTCATGCCTTTCATTCCAAGTTCATCCAAACGTGCTTGAGTAATATTAAGATTTTCTAAGCCCCATCTTACTTGATCAGCATTAACTTTAGATGTATTAAAATGTTTTTGAGCTGTTCTGATAGCCTCAGCCTGAAGCATGGTCATAAGAACACCTCTAGTGTAAAAATTTCGATAAATAGAATCATTATTTTTAACTTTTGATAGGCCTTTATTGATAACATGTTTTTTAATGTCATCAATAACTGGATAATTTCCTGGTATATTCCAACTTAAAGCCTTATATCCTTTTGATTTTTTTCCTGCAACCATTAAATCATCATCGTGACCAGACCACCAAATGCCAATAAATCGTTCCATATTAAATCTAGTTTTTACAGCCTCATTAATGGCACCAGCGTTCATTGCGCCCCATCCCCACATCAAAACGTAATCAGGTTTTTCTCTTCTTATTTGAAGCCATTGAGCAGATTGATTCTGCATTTCTTTCAGGCCAACTGGTATAGAAATAAATTTATAACCATATTTTCCTGAAAGCTCTTTAAAAAGAGGAATAGGTTCTTTTCCATATGGATGATCAAGATGTAGAAGGACTATTTTTTTCCCTTTCAAACCACTAAGATCATATCCACCAATATATTTTAACATTATTGATGCACCATCCCAGTAAGTTAAAGGGAATGGAAATACCCATGGGAATGTTTCACCGACTGCGGCAGCTGATAGTCCATAAGATATAGATAAAATAGGTATCCTATCCACACCTGCTTTTGGTATAAGCTGTAAATTTATACCAGTCGACCAAGGATGAACAGTTAGAATATTATCACTCTTCAATTTTGAATAGCATTCAATTCCTTTTGCTGTACTGTATCCTGTTTCACATTCAATCATGTTAAAATGTTCACCACCTAAACCACCATCTCGTTCATTTAACAGAGTCGCATAATCAAGCATACCATCCATGAGTGGAATACCTGTAGCTGCAAAAGGTCCTGTTCTATAACTTAGATTTAAGACATTTAAGTCTGCTAATACTGTGTTAGTAAACATAAAAATAAATGACATAAATAAAATATTTTTTGTTAAATATTTCATTTTTACTCCTTAATGATTAAAGTTTAGAGATTGCATAGATTAATAAGGAAACGGCCACAATCTCAATTTTTCACGAGTAATTAACCACAGACGTGAAAGTCCATGTGGTTCAATTACCAAAATGGCAATAATTAAACTGCCGATTATAATGAGATTAACATGCTCAACTGTTGCAGAGGCAATAGATAATCCCAAAAAATGTGGCACAACATTAATCAATACTGGGAGTACCACAATAAACAGGGCTCCTAAATAAGCCCCCAAAATACTACCGAGACCGCCTATTATGACCATGAATAATATTTCAAATGACAAACGAATTTCAAAAAGATTTGCCTCAGCAGCTCCTTTCCAAAAAAAAACTAATAATGCGCCTGCAATTCCAACAACATAGGAACTGACAGCAAAAGCAGTAATTTTTGAGAACATAAGTCTTATCCCTATAATTTCTGCAGCTATATCATTGTCTCTGATTGCTTGCCATTGCCTGCCCATCTTACCCCTTACAATGTTTATAACTAGTATTGTTAATAATGAAATTACAGAAAGAACAACATAATATTTAACC
>CAYNJB010000165.1:0-2345 GCA_964397515.1 uncultured Nitrosopumilales archaeon
AAATTGGAGCTCCTGATATGGCGTTTCCTAAACTTAATATGGTAAGTTACCAATCTTATTTTATTGGAGGAATCTTAATGCTTTCAGGGTTTTTCCTTCCTGGAGGAGCAGCAAATTCTGGCTGGACATCTTATCCTCCATTAGCTAATATTGCAACAATTGGCCAAACAGTTTGGATTTTTGGAATGGTTTTTATAATAACATCGTCCTTACTTGGCTCCATTAATATTATTGTAACAACTATTCAATTAAGAGCACCAGGTTTAACATGGATGAGATTGCCTTTTTTTGTGTGGGCGCAGCTTGTAACATCATTTCTCTTAGTGCTTGCATTTCCTCCACTTGAGGCTGCGGGCATATTACAATTAATGGATCGTTTAGCAGATACAAGTTTCTTTATGCCTTCAGGTCTAGTTGTTGGAGGAGAAGTTCTTCAAAACTCTGGAGGTGGCAGTCCTTTATTATGGCAACATCTATTCTGGTTTTTAGCACATCCAGAAGTATATGTTTTGATTCTTCCTGCCATGGGTATTATTGCAGAGATTATTGCAAATAATATCAGAAAACCATTATGGGGATATAGTCTAATGGTTAAATCAGTTATATTCCTTGGTTTTATGTCTTTTATCGTTTGGGCACATCACATGTTCTTAACAGGCATGGGTCAAGGGATGAGTGTTTTCTTTGCAATTACAACAATGATTATATCTGTGCCTTCTGTAATTTTATTAACGTGTTTTATACTATCACTATGGGGAGGATCTATACGATATAATACCCCTATGTTATTTGCTCTGAGTTTTATTCCTATGTTTGGAATAGGTGGATTAACAGGACTTCCTCTTGGATTACCACTATCAGATATATCCCTTCATGATACATATTACGTAATAGGTCACTTTCACTATGTTGTTGCTCCTGGAACTATTTTTGCAATTTTTGCGGGTATTTATTTTTGGTTTCCAAAAATAACAGGCAAACCTTTAAATGAAGTATTGGGTAAAGTTCATTTTATTTTTTCATTTATTTTTATGAATTTATTTTTTATGCCAATGTTTTTTCAGGGTCTAGCGGGGATGTCAAGACGTCTTGCAGATGGAGGGTTGTCATATGCTCATACTCAAGGAGTTGTTCATTATAATGACTTTATGATGTATGCATCATGGGGACTAGCAATTGCTCAACTTCCATTTATAATAAATATTATTATGACATTAATGAAGAAAAGAGAAGAGAATCCAGATGCAAATCCATGGAAAGCAACAACACTTGAGTGGGTTGCTGCACCATCTCCCCCTATTGGACACGGAAACTTTTTAGAAACCCCCTCTGTATATAGAGGCCCTTATGAATACAGTGTTCCAGATTCTGATGAAGATTTTACACCGCAAAATAAAAATTAGGAGTATTTGAATATATGAAAATACCATTTAATGAAGATTTAAGACCTGATACGGGTTTATATAATGCTAAATTAGGTATTTGGTTGTTTTTAGCATCTGAGGTTATGCTTTTTGGTGCTTTATTCTCAGCGTATATTATGCTCAGATCAAGTAATCCTTATTGGTTTGATATTAAAACGATTTTAAATGTGCCTTTAGCTACTTTAAATACGGCTCTTCTAATCACTTCTAGTGTTACAATGGTAATGTCCTGGATATCATTAAAATTAAAAGATCTTCATAAGTTTAAATTCTATCTAGGGTTAACCTTATTATGTTCTTTTGGTTTTTTAATTGTCAAATACTTTGAATATACTGCAAAATTTGCACATGGTTATTATCCTGCATATAGTACATCTCTTGCATGTTATTTTACAATGACAGGTTTACATATGATCCATGTGATAGGTGGAATAGTAGTCTTTTTATATTTTATTGGACCTGGTATCAAAATGTGGAACTCGGAGCCTGAAAGATTTACGAATAGGATTGAAGTTGCAGGACTCTATTGGCACTTTGTTGATCTTGTATGGATATTTTTATTTCCAGCACTTTATTTATTATAATTTAAAGGAGTCATAATGAGCGAAGATATTAAAAAACATATTTCAATTTATAGAAATGTTTTTATTGCATTACTTACATTAACAATATGTACAGTAGGTGCATCATATCTTAATTTTTCATATGCATCGATAGGTTTATTTATTGGTCTATTGATAGCATGTGTTAAGGGATATTTGGTTGCATCTGAATTCATGCATCTGAATAATGAAAAAAGATTTATATATGGGGTACTTACTTTAACAGTTGTTTTCTTTTTTGTTTTATTATTGATGCCTCTGCTTTGGGATAAAAATAGTGTTGCACATGGCAATGGGGCATATGAAAATGTATCTCATG
>CAYNJB010000166.1:0-2332 GCA_964397515.1 uncultured Nitrosopumilales archaeon
AAAACTTGTCGGTGAACAACTCATTTTTCTTCTGATATAATATGAATAGGAAGCATATAAGTATATAATGTACACGTATCAAGATTGATTAAAATATAGATCAGTTCAAATCGGTGAAATAATTGTCGTCTTTACAAAGAGCAGCTCAAATAATAAAAGAAATTGAGCCTGAAGACCTACTTGTACTAAGAACGTTAGAGAAAGCCTTGCCATCCCATGAGATTACTCCTTTAGATTACATGTTAAAAGTATCACACCTGCATAAAACTGAACTGAATTATCGATTAAAAAGACTTGATGATTTTCACCTCATCTCGTGTGTCTCCAAAGGGGCTATCCTTTATGCCGCCGGTCTAGACGCCCTCGCTCTTAATTCACTTGTGAAACGTAACCTCATAAGCGCATTAGGGCCATCAATAGGTGTTGGTAAAGAATCAGATGTTTTTGAGGTCGTAAGTGAAGATAAAACTTATGCTGCAAAAATATTCAGGATTGGGCGAACAAGTTTCCGTGATACTCGAAGAAAGAGATCTTATGTTCCTCTCACTAAACATCATCATTGGCTTAAGATCTCTATAGCCGCAGCTAAAATTGAATATAAATCGTTAACCGATCTTTTAGAAAAAGGTGTTTCTGTCCCAAAGATAATAGCTCGAGAAAGGCATATTCTTCTTATGAAACGTATAAACGGAACTTTACTTGCTTACTGTAAAAAGTTAAAAGCGCCTAAGAAAACATTATTATCTATCATTAACAATATCCGATTATCGTTTCTCGACGCAGGGTTAGTAAATGGTGATCTTAGTGAATACAATATTATTTGTAATAATTCAAAAATATGGTTGATAGATTGGCCCCAAACAGTTCCTGCTAAACATCCAAACGCATCTATGCTGCTTGATCGAGATGTATCAAATATTCTGCGATTTTTTGAAAAAAGGTTTGGGGTTGAATGTCATCTGGACTCTGCGTCTTTCTATGTACGAGGATGGTCCGATACTTTGAATATAGATTAAGTTACTAGAGCAAAATTTATGTAAACATGTATATTATTACTTGTTTTTCTCATTGAAGTAGGGTAATACATATTTTCCAAGTAGGTTAACAGATTCCTCAGGGTCAATCCCAAGAGGCGCACCGATTGATATATGCTTTAATCCCTTTTTTTCCATCATTTCAATCTTAGCTATACAGTCATCAGCTTTACCATGTATCGCTAAATCGAGCATCCTGTCTGTTACCAGTTTCGAAGCAGCGTCTAAACCTTCTTTTTGCCATACTTCTTTTATTGGTAAGAAATCTTTACGGCTCAAGCCTATTGTAGATTGCATTAGTTCAGCGTCCTGCCATCCAAAGTATGCTATCAGCTTTCGAAGAGCATCGTCCGCTATTTCTCCATCTTTTGAAATTGAGAGCCAGACGCAACCTGATACGTCAACTGTTGAAAAATCTCGGCCAACTGCATTTGCACCTGCTTTCATTCGCTCCATTGCCATATCTATAAACTCAGGCGGGTGGAGGAGAGGTAATACTCCGTCACCTGATGCTCCACTATAAGCTAAAAGTTTTTCGCCTTGTCCACCAATATAAATGGGGATCTTTTTTCTATGCTGATTGAAACGCATGTAGCTTTCGGGGCTCCATTTGATTTCTTTTCCATCAAAAGCCGCATTTTCCCCCGCCCACAATTTTCTGAGTACATCAACTGTCTCTTTTACACGGGTTAGTGGTTTCTTGTGTTCAAGGCCTAGCCAATCAAGATAGTCTATTGATCCAGCGCTTAGCCCACATAATACTCTGCCCTTAGTGAACTCATCCAGAGCCGAAAGATACATTGCGATCTCTGACGGATTAGTCGTATATGGGTTCAAAATTGTGTTTCCCAATAACACATGTTTCGTACTTGAAGCTATGGCCGTCAAGGTAACCAACGATGATCTCATGAAAATATCGTGGCTTACCCAAACAGAATCAAATCCATTATTCTCTGCAAGGACACCGAGGCGAACCATGTTATCGACACTTCCAAACCAGTCACACATCCTCAGTCCGAACCGCATCTCAATTAACCTCAAATTAGGCAATAGGGTGTTATATTGATAAGTTTTCTTAATTTATCGGCAGGTTTTTTCTTAAAAAAAAGTATTATGCTGTTTTAATATTTTTCTAAACCTTGTTATATTCTAGAAGTTGAATTTATCTCGACTATTTCTACGTCTGGATAAAAAAACGCTGAACTTGATAATTTTTCGACTTAAATGCGTTTTTGCCCTATAGTATTTTCACGTTTTATGCTATAGCCTATCCTCTATCTTAATAAAAAGGACGTTGT
>CAYNJB010000167.1:0-2316 GCA_964397515.1 uncultured Nitrosopumilales archaeon
AAGAACAGAAAGCTAAAAGAAATCTTCAAAATCAAGGTTTTGAAATATTTTTACCAATGATAGCTGTTGCAAAAGAGAATCAATCCAAATCAATAACTCTCAAAGCAATGTTTCCAGGTTATTTGTTCGTTAAAATCAATACAGAACTCGATAAATGGAACCGCATTAAATCAACACGAGGAGTAAGTCATTTGGTTGTATTCGGTCAAAGGCTTGCAGAAATCCCACACCAAGTGATCGCTTACCTTCAATCTGAAACTGATGAGAATGATATTTTCAGACAAAAAATTACGAGGCAAGAATTTACAAGAGGAGACACATTGGTCATTGAAAAAGGAGTTTTTAAAGATAAGGAAGCTACATTTTTAGCCAAGAAAAGTAAAGAAAGGGTTAGAATATTATTAAGATTCGTGAATCATCTAATCACTGCAGACATACCGTCATCAGACATTGGTCAAAAAGAGATTGTCGAAGTATTTAGGCTTTAGCTAAATTTCCATCATAAGTTTTTTTATATAATGTTTGTTCATCTATTGAACATATATTATTATATGACACGTTCAATGATTGAACATTATTTAGAACAGTGTAAAAAAACAGGATTTAGTTTTGCAATTAAATCCTGCGGTAGCTATTAAGATTCATAATGCATAAATCTGACGCTGAATATTTAGTTTTAAAAAAACTTGAAAATAACCCATACCTAACTCAGCGCCAAATTTCTAAGGAGCTAGGAGTCAGTTTGGGAAAAACAAACTATGTCATTAAAGCACTCACTGACAAGGGTTGGCTAAAACTGCAGAACTTTAAACGTTCGGATAGTAAATTAGGCTATAGTTATTTACTAACCACTCAAGGTATAACTGAAAAAACAACACTTGCACAAAAGTTTCTCAAGAGAAAATCAGATGAGTATAATAAGCTCAAAGAAGAAATAGAAAAACTCAAAAATGAACTATGACCAAGCTAGAAAATAATAATTCAAACAGTTCTCTACAAGAAGGGCTGATCGATTTGAATGAACCAGAAGAACTGATCGATATAGTTGAGCTTTTGGAACTTTTATGGAAGGGAAAAAAAATAATTATTTCAATAGCTACTGCGTTCTTCCTAATCACAGTTATTTATACCTTGAAACTACCAAATATATACAAATCGTCGGCCTCTATGAGCGTGGTAGAATCCTCTAATTCAGGAGGAATATCATTGACTGGTCTTGGTGGTATAGGTCTTGGTGTTGCGGAGTTCGGTGTTAAAGGACCGCGGTATGTAAATACTGTAAGGTCTAGAGGTTTTTTTAAACACCTGAATGAAACTGATAAAGAGTTTTTACCAAAACTAATGGCTGCTAAAGATTATGACCCAGAATCAAAAAAACTAACATTTGATTCTAATGTTTATGATGAAGTTAACAAAAAATGGCTTGTAGAAGAGCCCCACTACTTAGATGGTTACACAGCATACATGGGTAAAATTGGAATTAGCTACCATCAAGAACGCCATATAATTGATATATGGGCCGAGCATATTTCTCCTATTACTGCTAAGGAAATGTTGGACTTAGTTATTAATGAGGCCGATAATTTGTTGCGCAAGTTTGATCTGGAACGCTCTGATGAATCTTTAGAATATTTAAATGAAGCGATTGTTAAGCAGCAGCAACTTGCTTTAAGAAATGCTATGAATGATATGATTATGAAACAACTGGAAAACCAAATGATGACTAAAATAGGCCCTCATTACATTGTAGATATAGTGGACCCACCTTTTGTACCTAGATACAAAAATAAACCTAATAGAACCTTTATCTGCCTGAGTGCAGGAACGGTTGGTTTGGTGGTTGGAATTCTATTTGTTTTGATGCGTCAATTTATTCAAAGAAAACTAGCATCGAGATCATGATCTCGATCTTATAATTGACAAAAATCCTGATCAATAAAAGAATATAATTAATCTAAAACATATTCATCCATTTGAACCCGTCTCATCGAACCCCAATACCTGCAGTGTTCCTAGATCGAGATGGTACGATTAATGAGGAACGTGGTCATATTCAGACTCCAGAGGAATTGGTTTTACTCCCTGGGGTGGCGTCAGCAATTCGGCGCCTTAATGCAAGCCAATACCTCACGGTGGTAGTGACAAATCAATCTGTGATTGCTCGAGGGAAATGTACTAAGATTGATATGAAGGCGATCCATAATCGACTTCAATTACTTATCGGAGAATTCGGAGCTTCGATCGATCGGATTTATTATTGCCCCCATCATCCTGATCAGCTAATTCCTGGAGGAAGACAAGATTTAAAGATTGTTT
>CAYNJB010000168.1:0-2295 GCA_964397515.1 uncultured Nitrosopumilales archaeon
GATGTTCAGGTTTTTAAGAATACAGATATCATTATTTACTAATAATTTAACGTGAACTAGATAACTGATCGGGAATACCCCACTAAAAGCAATATTATCAGTGTTGGCAAGGAAAATCTTTTTTGATGTAGCTATCTCGTGGATCTAAACCGAACCATGGATAGTTCGTAGTATATCTTTTTTTGTATCTATTTTGTCTATGTAAATTCCAATTTTAGGGTGGAATATTACTATAAAATGCCAGGAATAGTTAAGAGAATACCAGCATACAATGGACTTAAGTTAATTTCATCACGTATAATATTGATTATTGGTGCAATTAATTGAGTTGCCATAAGCGCAAGAGTGGAGGAAATTAAAATAATCCATAGCGTTTTTTTGTTAACAATCACTTTGCATAAGCCATCATAAGTGTAATATCTAGAAATGTTGAATATATTATATAAATCATTTTTTGATCCAAGAAATTAATTTCGTATTCGAAAAAGCCGACAACATAATCTTGTAAGCTCAAATAGTGATGAGTAACTCCAAGGTCGTACATAGAACTTAATTACATAAAAAAATAATAAGTTTAAACTATCCTTGAAAATATAACTTAGAGTGAATACACAAATCTTCTCGTGAGAAATTTCCAAATTCAATCGTAATGCGGGTAAAGGCGGTACATGAATGGGGGATCTGCAGAATAAACTGATTACTTCTTTAATAGGTTAAGCAAGAATGTACACCTTTAGTCTATCTTTAAGTTGAAATAGATTGTCTATGAATATAGCAAGTCGTCAATAATGAAAAAAGTGGGACATTAATAGTTTAATTGAATACATCGAAAAGATACATATAGAAGAAAGGAAATATTTATTGTTATACAAGTTTATTCTATTGTCCGGTGGCTATATGTCTACAGATAGTTTATGGGTTTACTTAGATGGAGAATATATGAAGCGCCCTGAAGCCAAAATATCCATATTTGATCATGGACTAATGTATGGCGATGGTGTGTTTGAAGGCATAAGGGCGTTTGGAGGAGTAGTCTTCAAGCTTGATGAACATATCACAAGGTTATTCTCTTCAGCTAAGATGATTAAGTTGCAAGTTCCAGCCTCTAAAGAAGATATAATTGTAATCGTTCTCGAGGTTCTCAGGAGGTGCGAGTTGCAGGATGCGTATATTCGAGTGGTTGTAACTCGGGGTGTTGGGCCTGTAGGACTATCCTATCTCAACTGTCCGAAGCCAACTTTCATGGTTTTTGCTGAGCCAATTGTATCCACTAGTATGCTTGAAGAAAAAGGAGTTTCAGCTATTGTCTCGTCTATACGTAGAGATCCAGTTGATGCGACTACTCATGAAATTAAATCTCTGAATTACCTTAATTCAATTATGGCTAAGACTGAAGCAATAGTATTAGGCATAGACGAAGCAATAATGCTTGACACACGAGGTTTTGTTTCTGAAGCCACTACAACCAACATTTTTATAGTGAAGAATTTAGAAATTACTACACCGCCTGCAACCGCAGGAATTCTTCATGGAATTACAAGGGACAGGGTTATAGAACTTGCGCGCGAACTTGGATATCTTGTGACAGTTCGGGATATGACTATATACGAAGTTGTGAGTGCTGACGAGGTTTTTCTTGTAGGAACTTATGCAGGTATTATTCCTATGGTGGAACTTAAGCGAGATTCGATTGGGGATGGAAAACCGGGTTTGGTAACTAGAAGACTGATTGAAGTGTTCAAGAAGATTGCAAGAGAGCCTACTGAGGGAACAGTTATCTATACAGAGAAATAAGTTGGCGCAAGAGAGACATGCCTTTCAAATAATAAAAGATAATGTTAAGATGATGATATTATAAGTCGCGGGATATAGTATTCAGACATATCGAGCTAAATAAAGAAATTTCTGAACTTATTAGTAAGCCCAAACCCAAATAACATTGATCAATAAATTTCTCCGTCAAAAAATAAAGGTGCGCATATATTGGTTCAATCTCAGAAATTAATAGATTATGTCTCGCCAAACATCCTACTTGCATCATATATGAGTATCTATTTCTTTTCTCAATTTCATAGAACAGCTATTGGTCCTCTTGCAGGCGTCCTTATGATTGAATTCCAACTGTCAGCATCAGGAATCGGGTTAATAGCTTCAACATATTTCATTGTTTACGCTTCTCTTCAGATAGTCTATGGTTTCGCTATCGACAGAATAGGGTCGAGAAAAGTTGTAGGATACACAGCACCGATTTTTCTTTTATCTGGTTTCTTATTTGCATTATCACCTAATTTTGAA
>CAYNJB010000169.1:0-2293 GCA_964397515.1 uncultured Nitrosopumilales archaeon
TCCTTTGTGATCCTAATTCCATATCCCGCTCCGGCAGAATTATTAGGCGCACCATTACTCCAACCTGTAACAATCATTTTAACAGTTTTGTCCTCGCAAAACAGATTATAGATCTATCCAACTTTTAACTGTTTAACCATTATCTTATTACTGAATTAAAGATAATAATGATCTCAGTTTTTTTATAAAACCCAAAGAAATATATTCAGGCGGCTCAATAATGAGAATGTATTGGTAAAGATTCGGGGGCAGACAAAGCCATCAAAATGTTCATCGTGCGGATCATCAAAAATAGCATACATACTTTATGGAATGCCAGATACTACTAATGAAGAAGTCGAGCGAGGAATGAAAGATGGAACCATAATCACTGGCGGGTGTTATGTCTCAGATAATAATCCTGCTTGGCAATGCATTAATTGTGGATTAGAAATATTTGATAAACCATAAAAATCATGATTCATAGATGTGGCTGTCTAATTGAATTATTGACATTTATGTACCTCCAGGCTCAAGTCCTATATTGTAGAATAATTTCCAGACTTCTTTCAGATCAAAACCAGTAGTTGATGATAAATCACCTAATTCTTTGGAGACTAGGTTGTCAGAGATATTCCAATAATTGACGTGTTGCATGTAACGTTTCAGTATCTTGAGTAAATCGTCTTTTGAAAATGATTCTTCTATTTGACGACGTTTAATCATTGATAGGCACCAAGACATTTTAAAGTCACCTAGGGGACCATGGGACCTAGATATTATCCACTCTATTGCACCGTGAGGGCTATTAGATGGTTTGTATTCATCATGAAGATTATTGTCTTTATTTAATGCTGTTAAGAAAAACTGGAAATAGTGATTGGATTGATCAATCTAAGGTTTGAAAGTTTCTAAGATTGTATATGCTACATAATTTTTATCTAAGAAGTTTAGGTTTTTTTTCATCTATTCCATTCATGCGAGGTCACCTTTAGTAGTTGATTCAAATCTAGCAGGGAAGAATGTCTTAACCGCGTATTCTGAAATGCGATCAACCTTGGGATACTGACTACCAAGCGGGAGCACCTTTATGAAGGTCAACCCATTTTCCGAGGTTAGATCGTTTTGCTGCTTCAAAGACCAATTGTGAGACCACGGCGTCCAATATTCCAGAGCCTTGGCCATCATAGACAGTCGTTTGATCTGGTGATGTTCGCCCCGGCTTCTTTCCTGTGACAATTTCGCCTATATCTGTGTAGACTTGTGGCGTAATCTCTTTTTTTGAAATTGCTTCTGCGATTTTGCTTTGATCGCGTATTGTACTTACAACGATTGATCGGTTAAGTATGTTGTAGTCTAACTCGGTTTTGACACCCATCCAACTTATGTGTGTTCCAGGATTCACCCATTCGTTTTGGATGAGTGGTTCGGTTGACCGTGTCCCCGTCATTATGACTTCAGATCCTTTCACAACCTCTTGAGGTGTAGAAAAAGGCTGAACATCAAGACCCAGCAACCTATTCATATCTGAAGCATACTTTGCAGTATTAGCGGGCGTCTTACTGTAAACTAGAACTTTTTCTATTTTAGGAAAAAGAACATGCATGCATCTAAGAAAGTATCTAGCCATGTCGCGAGCACCCATAACTCCCACATTTCGAAAATCATTTCGAGCAAGATACTTGGCAGCTACAGCTGCATCGGCCCCGGTTCTTGCATAGCTAATAATAATCCCTTCGATTAGCGCTAGAGGAAAACCGCTAACGGCATCACACAGCATTATGATCCCTTGAGTATGGTGCATCTGCCTTTTCTTGGGATTATCCCAATTTACAGCTAAACTCTTGACAGCTAAAATGTTTTTCTTTTCCTCAGTTCCAACTAATAAGCCGATCATAGGTTGATCACCGCTCATTTTATGCCAAATAGCTACTGGGTTTTCAGCTTTCCCTTCACCAAGTGATTTGAATGCTTCTTCGACAGCTACCAAACAATCTGTAGTTGAAAACACGTTATTAACATCTTCATAATTAAGGACTAAAGTCTCCAAACATAATTCAGCAGTTTATAGTTTGATTATGAACAGATAAACTTATCTGAATCTTAACAGAAAACTAATATTACAATTCCTAATGTGGCGTCGTACAAACTTTTTCCGACAACTCTATTCTCGTACCAATAATTACTTAAGGATAGCAATTGACCAGATAGGAAAAACTAGCGCCATCTTGGTGTAATGAAACTAGAATAAAAAAGCATGCGTAGGCTTTATTTTCACGAATCATAGATGTTCAGGTTTTTAAGAATACAGATA
>CAYNJB010000170.1:0-2288 GCA_964397515.1 uncultured Nitrosopumilales archaeon
CACAAGTTCGAAATTGCATAATTTTGAAATTGCATAATTCCAGAATTTCAAAAAGTGCCACATATTCCCATTTTTGGGGTATTTCTCCGATTTCGGTTTGCTTATAGCC
The DNA here is from genome assembly GCA_964397515.1 of uncultured Nitrosopumilales archaeon. Lineage (GTDB taxonomy): Archaea > Thermoproteota > Nitrososphaeria > Nitrososphaerales > CAYNJB01 > CAYNJB01. The sequence continues at coordinate 110 of CAYNJB010000170.1, forward strand.
TGGTTTTGTGGGCATGTGTTAATTCACCATAGGTTTGTGTTTTATTGGGTGTGGTATCTTTTGATGAGTTGAAGTATTTCTTCTGTCATTTTTGAGGTGTCTCTGTTTCCGATTTTTTTGCTGTATTTGTTGAAGCATTGGTCGAAGATGGTTTCTTCAACTTGGTTTATGGTTTGACGTTTTTTTTGCCAGCCTGGGAATCGTAGATCCTTTATTTGTTGGGTGATTTCTTTTATGAAGGGTATTGTGGTTTCGTTTTTCTCTGTAACATATTTTTTTACAGTGTTAAGAATTGCGTGTTCTTCTTTAGTTAAGCCTAGTTTTTTGGCTTCTTCTTCGATTTGAACTATTTCTTTGACTAGTGCTTCTAGTTCTCTTTCTCGTCGTGCTTCGTCTCTTATCTTGATTATTTTTTCAAGTCTCTGGCTGAGTGATTCATAGATTGGGTTTGTGCCTAACCGCATTTTTATGTGGTAGCTTAGTGAACTTCTAAGTTCACTTATCTTCCTTTTTTGTGTATAGTTTTGTTTATAGATTTCTTCAAGATATTGTTTATTTATTTTGAAGACGGGAAAATCTTTATCGATTTTATTGACAATGACATGTTTCTGTATCAATGCCTTAGTTTTTTCGTCGTATGAAGATAGATCTGGTTTGTCTCTGTTCAGGTCTTTATTGTATATTTCGTTGCATCCTATTAGGAAGGTGTAGTCATTATCATGTTTGAATAGATAAGGGTCAGGAGCAATTGTTGCATATATTCTTTTTAATTTAGAGAAATTCGTTTTAAATTCTTTATAATTATCTTGGTTTCTTAATACCTCCAAGATTTCTACAACCGTATCTCTTTCGCCATGTCTTGGAATGTTCTCGAATAATTTCAATAGAACTTCCATGGTTCTAGTGAATTCTTGTCTCAATATATCGAAATCATATGCAACTCCTTCAATATCTGAATCTTTGAAGTTTAGTGCTTTGATTAAAGCTCTGAAGATACCAATATAATCAACTATTATTCCTGCTTCTTTTCCAGGGTATGGCCTGTTTGTTCTTGCTATAGCTTGGAGTAGTCCATGATCTCTCATTGGTTTGTCAAGATACATAACTTGCTCAATTGGGGCATCAAATCCTGTAAGAAGCATATCTGTTACAATGAGGATTCTTGGGTTTTCTCCGAGTTTCTGAAAGATTGTTCGTGCTATATGTGATTGTTTATCACTATCCATATGATGTTTCTTAAGGAGTGGAACATCGTTTTGGCCAGCAGTATAGATTACAGTTGAATATTCGGGTGGCAAATATTTGTCTAATGCTTCTTTGTATAGTGCACATGCTTCTCTGTCGTAAGCTACAAGTTGAGCTTTGAATCCGTTTGGCTCAATATGTTTTATGTAGTGTTCAGCAATGTCTTTAGCTATTTCATTAACTCGTTTTGCTGATTTTACGATGTTACCTAATTTAGCGTTTTTCTTGAGAACAGTATTTTGGTCGTCTTCTGAAAGATCTTTTGTTGTTTCAAAGAATTCTTTGTCAAGCTCCTTCTTGTTTACCCAGTGTTTAGGCATACGTTTCATGTGCAGTAGTTTTACTGTTGCGCCATCTTCAACTGACTGTTTTATACCATATTTGTGGAGATAGAGTTCCTCAGATGGGCAGAACGCTCTGAAAGTGCTTTTCCCTATTATTCCTTTGTCGATAGGTGTTCCTGTGAATCCGAAGATGAATGCATTTGGGAATGCTCTTCTCATCTTCATTGCAAGTTTTCCGTATTGTGTTCTGTGAGCTTCATCTATGAATATTATGATGTTTTCTCTTGGGCTAAGGACTTGTTCCATTTCTTGGAATTTTTGGATTGTTGTGATTATTACTTCTCTACTTCCTTTTTTGAGTTTATTTACAAGTTGTTTTGTGGATTCAGCTTTTGCAGTATAAGGAAGGTCTACGTTTTTGAATGAACCCAATAGTTGCTTCTGAAGGTTGATTCTATCTACCATGAGAAGTATTGTTGGGTTGTTGAGTTCAGAGGCTTTTTTAAGTTGCCAGGCTGCAAAGAGCATAGTGAGAGATTTGCCTGAACCTTGTGTGTGCCAGATAACTCCCCCGCGCTCTCTAGGCGTCTCCATTGCATTGATGCGCTTAATAATTTTATCTACTGCCCTATATTGCTGATACCTGGGAA
>CAYNJB010000171.1:0-2252 GCA_964397515.1 uncultured Nitrosopumilales archaeon
TTATAATATATTGGATATAGCAAAAGCAATAGCTCCAGAATGCAAACACAAAATTGTTGGCATTCGGCCTGGCGAAAAACTACATGAAGAAATGATCACAGAATCTGATGCTATGAATACTTTAGAGTTTGATGATTATTATGTTATCGTTCCTTCAATTCGAGCTTGGAACAAAACAAAATTCAAAAATGAAAGTAACGAAAACATGGGGAAACCGTGTTCTGACGGTTTTAGCTATAATAGTAAATCAAACGATGATTTCTTATCTGTTGATGAATTGCGAGAATTAATACAAACATTATGATTAGTTACGGCAGATAATCAATAGATGTGAAAGACCTCAGGCTGTAATGGATGCGCTAAATTCTAACTGGTTAACCCAAGGGCCAAAAGTTGAAGAATTTGAGCATGTATTAGCTGATTATTGCGGCTCGAAATATGCAGTTGCTGTTTGCAATGGTACAGCCGCACTTCATCTAGCCAATTTAGCTATCGGTACAGATATAACAACAAATGTAATTACAACCCCGATCACTTTTTTATCCACTTATACAGATCGGTCATCGTAAATTGATTGATCTGAATTTTTTCTCATTGAACAATTGCGATCAGAAAGATTTGATAAATAAAATTCATCCGAGTAAAATAATAGATAGATGTATTTATACCAGAGACCAGCAGCTAGCCGATCGTATCCTGATTTGTCAGGATTAAATTACACAGTCGTCACACTTCCAGTGGGCAGGCAGAATCCATTTTTCCTTTTCTCTACCATGAGCTATTAATGTTTTTGTACTTAAACAAAGTCTTCACCCTTATGGGACCAGATAAGCGAAAGCTACCTTTCTTAATATTTCTATTCATTTGTGCTTCTATGCTCGAGATTGCAGGTCTAGGGCTCATCGGGCCCTACGTAGCATTGGTGGTTAACCCGAGTGCGTTGGGCGGCAAACTAGGAAAGGTATTTCATTTTATGAACCTTCCACAAGATCCCCAATCCATCCTCATGATTATCGGTCTGACCTTATTCATTATTTTCTTGTTGAAGGCCATTTTATCCATCAGTATCCTATGGGTCATTATTCGCTTCAGTCAACAACAGCAGTATCGCCTAAAATCATATCTCATGCAAGCCTACCAGTCCTTGCCCTATACCGAGTACTTGAAACGCAATAGTTCGGAATACATTTATAATATTCAGAGTTTGACTGGTAGATTCTCTAACATCATTTTTATCCTACTGCGTAGCACTAGCGATGCGATTGTTGGGTTCGTTATTCTAATTTTACTCGCATTCACAAACGGTCCAGCCTTGGGGATTTTAGCGGGACTATTAGCTGTGATGGTGTTCAGCTATGACCGCCTCTTTCGCAAAAATCTTAAGCGCTATGGATTGCATATCAACATGGGCAACACATCAATGGTACAGGGCATTCACGAAGGCATTGAAGGATTGAAAGAAATCCGTGTCCTAGGTAATGAGGATTATTTTCTAAGAAAAGTACAGGAAGGTGCCCAACAAATCTCCCGCTATCAATCCCTTAAGAATGTCATCCAAACGGCACCTCGCTATTTACTGGAAATGATAATGATTAGTTTTGTAGTAATTATGGTGGTAGGGATACAAATATTGGGACAAAACCTGAACACTTTACTGCCCACACTCGGTGTGTTCAGTGTGGCTGCCTTACGTTTAATGCCTATGGCTAACACGTTTTCCACTAGTCTTGTTACTTTACGCTTTTCAGGGGATGCCGTTTCCCGTTTGCACAAAGATATTACCCGCTTGAATGAGATACAGTTGGAATTGAGTCAAGACTATCAAAACAGCCAGACCTTTTCTCATCCAGCAAAAAACAGCGAAGCATCCTTTAGCAAGCTAGAATTAAAAAATTTAACCTTTCGCTATCCTAACGCCACATATGATGCACTTCAGGGGATTTTCATCGAAATCAATAATGGTGATTCCATAGGCCTCATTGGTTCTTCAGGTGCGGGGAAAACCTCCCTAGTGGACGTTTTGTTGGGATTTCTACTTCCTCAAAGTGGATCTATTGAATATAATGGACAACCTCTGTATGTAAGATTGGCGGACTGGCGTGCCCAAGTGGCTTACCTGCCTCAGGATGTGTTTCTCATCGACAACACCCTTCGCAGCAATGTGGCCCTAGGAGTTGAAACAAAGAAAATTGATGAGAGACGCTTACATGAGGCCCTGGAGAAAGCCCGTCTAAAAAAACTGGTTAACCAGC
>CAYNJB010000172.1:0-2213 GCA_964397515.1 uncultured Nitrosopumilales archaeon
ACACCGCCCAATTCCTTCATTGCTTCTACAGCAGTAATTGTTCATTTGGGAGCAAAGCCCGTCTTCGTAGATGTACTGTCAGATCAAAATATAGATCCTGGTAAGATTGAAGCGGCTATAACTGAAAAAACAAAGGCCATCATGCCGGTACATCTTACAGGTAGGGTTTGCGATATGGATCCGATTATGCAGATTGCCAATAAACATGGATTGGCAGTTGTGGAAGATGCGGCCCAGGCTATTGGTTCGAAATATAAAGGTATACCAAGTGGATCAATTGGTGATGTAGGCTGTTTTTCAACCCACCCCTTGAAAAATTTGAATGCCTGCGGTGATGGTGGTTTTTTGACCACTAATGATGAAAAGATTTGCGCAAAAGCGAAGTCATTGCGAAATCATGGGATAGCTGTCAGGGACAGCGTTGATAGCTTTGGTTATGTATCACGTATGGATAATTTGCAGGCAGCTATATTGAATTTTCGTTTAAAAAAACTGAATAAAATAATTGAAAAACGACGAAATAATGCCCAAAAATACTTTGATAAAATAGACACAAAATATGTTTATTTGGTAAAAGAAAGAGAATATGAATACAACACATATCATACATTTGTTATACAAACTGAGAAACGTGACAATCTTAAAAAATATCTATATAATAATGGAATTAATACAGCTATTCATTATCCAATACCTATTCATTTGCAGCCGGCTGCAAAAATATTAAATTATTCTAAAGGAGATTTTCCAGTAACTGAAAAACAAGCAGATAAAATATTAACTCTTCCTATCAATCAATCCATTACTAACAGTCAAATAAAATGGATAGTTTCGTTAGTAAATAAATTTTTCGATTAATAATCTGATTTTTAGATTAAATTTCACATAATTGTGTTTTCATCAAATTAATATTAATAAGAGATAAGAGGATTAAAAGAATAATATGTCAATAAATCAAGTTATAGATAGCAGTATTTTTGTTCCCGAAGCTGCTTCATCAATGAAAATAGATGGTAAGAATAAAATAGAATGGGATATTCTTGAAGGAGCTTCTGAAGCATCAAAAAATAAAAAATACGGTGTTAATTGGAGTAAAATTATTCATGACATAAAAAATGTTGAACACTTATTGGATTATAGTATTGACCCCAGAGCCAAACATCATTTAGATACAACCAAATTATCCTACCATCAAGAGCGTGTTGAAGCATGGGCCAATAATGAGAAAGTAGCTCCTCTGACAATTGATATGGCACTTACACAAAAATGTGGTTATGCATGTACATATTGTTATGCTGGTTTACAGTTGAATCCTGCTGCCCCTGCTGATTGGCAAACCTATGAGAATTTTCTTGATGATTGTGTCGAAATTGGACACAAGCCAAATGAAGGAGTGAAAGCAATAAGTTTGGTTAGTGATGGTGAGAGTTCTTTGAATCCGTATTTTTATGACTTCGTTAAAAAAGGTTATGAAAATGGCATGGATATGGCAACTGCTACTAATGGACAAGTTGTTGATCATAATAGATTAGAAGAATTACTAGCTCAATTAACTTATATAAGATTTAATTTTTCTGGTGGAGAACCACAAGCCTATGCAGAAATAATGGGTACAGAAGAAAAATATTTTCACATTGTTTGCGATAATATTAAAGAGAGTGTTAGAATTAAAAGAGAAAATAATTTAAATGTTACTATTGGCCTTCAAATGGTTTTATTACCTCAATATGCTGATCAAGTAATTCCACTGGCAATCCTTGGTAGAGATTTAGGAGTTGACTATACAGTTATTAAGCACTGTAGTGATGATGAAAAAGGGCGGTTAGGAGTTGATTATAGTTGGTATAAAACTCGAGAAGCTATTGAACTTCTTTATGCAGCTGAAGCATTGTCAACTGAAAATTATTCAGTCCAAGCTAAATGGTCTAAACTTGAAACAGGTAGAGATAGAAAATATTCAAAATGTTTTGGGCCCAGTCTATTTCTTCAGATGTCAGGGACATGTCTTGTTGCACCCTGTGGTTCATTATTTCATTCTGACTACAAAAAGTTTCATATTGGCAACTATGCAAAAGATAGATTTCGTGATATTTGGGCCAGTGAAAAATACTGGTCAGTTATGGGAACTCTTGGATCTGATAAATTTGATCCAAGAGTAAGATGTGCAACATTATGTTTACAAGATAAAGTAAATGAGGTACTTTTTGATTTAA
>CAYNJB010000173.1:0-2206 GCA_964397515.1 uncultured Nitrosopumilales archaeon
TCGTCAGGACTGCTTCAGGTAAGAGACCGGGTTGCTAAGACACTTAAAAGCATGCGTATTGAAGACCTTGAAAAAATATTGTATGAACAATGTAAAGATAAACCGTTTCTCAATTTACCGTTAAACATTATGTTAAGCAAGCGGCCGAAGTTTTCCTAATCTACGTATTGCAGGCAACAAAGTTCACAAAGAAGCTTTGCTGATAGCGCTGCTGACGAACCGTTATCCATAAGTGGATTCAACTCAACTATATCAAAGCCCGCAATTTTCTTTCCTTTGAGGGAATAAATTAACTCTAAAAGTTCCCTTGATGTTAGACCGCCTGGTTCAGGATTGCCTACCCCCGGTGCATAGCTAGGGTCTGCAACATCTAAATCTATGCTCACGTATAGTTGTTCAGTACTCTTCAACATTGATTTGAATTCTATAACATATTCCTCTAATTGCTTTCTTGATGGTGGTTGGAGCACTTGGATATTTCTTAATCTAGCATATTCCCACTCCTTTTTAGTTGCAGCTCTTCCACCAACAATGAAAACTTTCAAATCTTTGTCTTTCTCAACTATTCTTCTCAAATATGTAGCATGGCTTAACTTCAAATCCGCAAATTCTTCCCTTAAATCAAGATGTGCGTCAAATACTAAAAGCGATGTTCCTTTTGGCATAGCCAAGAAAGATCCATAGGTCAAAGTATGTTCGCCGCCAAGGATTCCTGGAACTGTGTTTTCTTTCACCAGTTCTTTAGAAACTTCTGTGATAGCTCTAATTATAGTCCCTAAATCGCCAGTATGCGCTAAATTGCCAATATCATCTATATTTGATGTCTCTAAGTCTACCCCAAGTCGCTTTGAATATATCTCAATGTTGTTGAATGCTTCCCGTATTGCGTCTGGACCAAATCTGGACCCAGCTCTAAAAGTTGAGGTAGAGTCAAAAGGTACTCCAAACACTTTAACTTTTGTTGCCTTATCGCTTACAATATTTTTTATCGAAGCAGCCTGTGTTAAATATAACTCCCTGTAGCTCATTTTTTCTCCAGTCTCTCAATCAAGGCGCTTGCTATAATTGGTAATGCTACTGTTACTTCACTTACTACAACTACCCTAGGTGCTTCCCTCTTTATCTTTCCCCAGGATACAGCTTCATCTGGCGGTGCGCCTGACAGGCCGCCTGTTTCTGGTCTGTCTAAACTTATTTGAATCACATAACCCAGCTTCTTTTGGCCGAACCAATATGATTGAAAAATATAGTTTTTCGGCACACCCCCTCCTAATATAATTGCGCCAGTGTCCTCGTTTTTCTCTCGAATATCCCACATAGCTTGGAGGTCTCTGAAAGCATCAACTCTAAGATTTCCGCCCATTGTGCGGTTGTATAATGCCATCTGCAGTCCAAAAACCGAGTCAGAAAGCGCGGGTGCAAAAAGTGGGACGCCGCAATCATAGCAAGCTCGAAGTATGGAATCTCCAGGTGGCAATCTTTTAGCAACCTCCATTAGAATCTCATTTATTGACATTGATTCTCCTTTTTGTTGTCGGTCAATTTCTTTGTATATTTTCAGGATAGGTTGATCAAACATTTCATTGAAATCTTTCTCAGTAACAACTACATCGTAAATGCGATCAACTTTTTCTTCGAAAAGTTCAGCGTCGTTTAAGTTAACCTTGCCTTTATAAAAATTACCGCCAAAGGCTTCTGTGACATCATGCACAAGATTAGCCCCTGTGCTCACAACCGCATTAACCAATCCTTTTCTGATCAATGTTGCGATAACCTTGCTTAACCCTGCTGGCACCAAAGCTCCCGCTATAGATAGGAAAATGTAAGTTTCATTTTTTATCATCTGTTCATATATGTCAACTGCTTTAGATATCGTGCCTGCTACAAAAGCTCCGGATCTACCCATTTGAAGCACCATCTCATTAACAGTCATACCTGGCCAAATCTTCATAGGTTCAACTTTCTTATTGAAATGATGACTCATATCCTAAACCTTGGGATTTACACTATTTAAAAAACTTATTACACTCATTTACATAAAAAAATAATATATACCCCAGAATATGGTTAATATCAATATTTCAATATCAATTTGCATATGTTTTTTGTTTTTTTGTTTTTTTGTTATCTTTGTAGACTTCTAAGAGTTCTTGTTTTTCCTCAAAATGTTTCCGAACTGGTTCAAGGATCTTGTTTAGGTGTACAG
>CAYNJB010000174.1:0-2195 GCA_964397515.1 uncultured Nitrosopumilales archaeon
GACATCTTCTAGACCTTCTTATATGCGTACTGCAGAGGTTGTTCAAGCCAACCTCAAAGATATTGGTTTAAAAACTAATATTGAACCTCAAGAATGGGGATATTATGTACAAGAAACTTGGATTAATAGAAAATTTGAGATGCAAGTTGCATGGTACACACGCGAAATAGACCCTGACGGTCTTTTTAGTAGTGTCTTGAGAAAGGAACAAGGTAATAATCCGATGCGATACTATAACCCTGCAATAGAAACACTCTTTGATGGTGGAAAGAGTGTATATGATAGAGAGATTAGGAAAAAATACTATGAATCCATTATGAATACAGCAATTTTGGATGAGATGCCAATCATAAAAATCCAAACTGTTGAACGAAAATGGGCTTCAAATAAAAAAGTCAAAAACTTTAACATTCTCCCAAAAGGTTATCCAAATTATTATAGCTTCAAATGGAGTGGTTAAGCACTATATGTTTTAATTAATTCTATTTTTTTTGGAGCAGGTGATTTAATTTACCTGCTCCCAATTATTAGAATAATAATTAAATCAATTCAAAATGTATCAATACATTTTACGTAGAATGATACAAATGGTTTTTGTTATAATTTTATTTTCTGTTATTGTTTTCACAGTTTTAAGATTAGTTCCTGGGGATCCTGTTACAGCCCAATTAGGCCTAGAAGCTGGTGATCAAGCTTACAAAGAGCTACGAGCTGAAATGGGGCTAGATAAACCTATCTTCATACAATACCTTTCATGGGTAAGTAATGTTTTTCAAGGAGATTTTGGAATTTCTTGGTTTTCTCAGAAGTCTGCAATTTCCCTAATTAAAAAAAGATTTCCTGCATCAATTTGGCTTACAGTATCTGCTATAACTATAGCTTTAATTATTAGCATACCTGTTGGTATCATCTCCGGCATTAAGCCAAACAGTTGGATTGCTCACATTGCAACTTTTTTTTCAATGACTGGTATTGCTCTTCCAAGTTTTTGGTTAGGTTTGATGCTTATATTAACTTTCGCAGTTTTCAATCGCTGGTTACCACCATCTGGATATATCTCACCTTTCATTGACCCAATAATGGGCTTTAAACACTTGATCTTGCCAAGCCTCACATTAGGGATTGAAATTGCTGCACCCTTAACAAGATTCATAAGATCAGGAATGCTTGATGTTATGAACTCTGAATATATTCGAACCGCCCGAGCAAAAGGGTTAACAGAATTTTTAGTCATATCACAACATGCTTTAAGAAATGCAATGCTTTCCGTGGTAACAATTTTAGGAGTATTTATCGGATACCTTCTTGGAGGTTCTATTATTACCGAATCAGTATTTAATTATCCTGGTATAGGGACATTATTGATACAGGCAATTCAGCAGAGAGATTATGGTGTGGTACAAGGTATCATACTTTTTATTTCATTAATTTTCATGTTTATCAATTTAATGGTTGATATCAGTTACGCCTTTCTTGATCCACGAATACGTTACGAATAATCCTACTAACTAATGAAAATTCTGTTTATTAGAATCAATAATTTTTTAAAATCATGTATTTCAAACAGATTGGCTGCATTTGGTTTTTTTCTTGTAATTGTAATGATACTGACTGCATTGCTTGCCCCTATACTTGCCCCATATCCTCCAGATAAACAAATCTATCAAGATGCTAGGCAATCTCCTTCAATTCAGCATCTTTTTGGAACCGACTTACTTGGTAGAGATATTTTTAGTAGAGTAATTTATGGTACGCGCATTTCATTAATGGTTGGGTTTTTATCTATGGTTATTGCCGCATCATGTGGAATCATTGCAGGTTTATTAGCAGGTTTTTATGGAGGATGGACCGATACCATTTTTATGAGGGCAATGGATGCTCTAATGGCTTTTCCTGCAATCCTCCTTGCCCTATTGATCATGTCTGTACTTGGACCGTCACTGGCTAATGCAATTATTGCTGTTGGTATTATTTATACTCCGACTTTTGCTCGTCTTATTAGAGCCAGTGCTTTATCCATTCGTGAAAAAGAATATCTAGAAGCAGCTAGATCTATAGGTATGCCCAACTGGTTAATAATGGTAAAGGTTATCCTTTTAAACAGTCTTTCCCCCATTATTGTCCAGATATCTCTAGGTATTGGATATGCTATTTTAGTTGAAGCTGGTTTGAGTTTCCTTGGGCTTGGGGTACAA
>CAYNJB010000175.1:0-2169 GCA_964397515.1 uncultured Nitrosopumilales archaeon
CCAAGGGAGACAATATTTTCGCACTCATTGACTACTTGGTTTAATGGGAGCCTAAATTGACCAGGCATTGATTCAATGGATTCAGGTTTATTGATACCTTCTTGAACAAATATTGGATATATCAGATTATTTGGAGTTATCAATGTTTCTTTTGTTAAATTTCTCAGTTGTTCAGTCCTTCGAAGTCTTCTCATTCGTATTTCAGGGAACATTAAACATCACTTTTACCAGTTATTCCGAGGAATTCTTGAGCTAAGTTAACCGTAACATTATCTTTTCTTAAAGCTGTTGATTTTATATTGAATATGAGTTTGAATAGTGGACGTTCAATTATTTTGTAGCATAACCCGGCTATAATTTTACCTTGATGATCAAATCTTTTACTCATTGATATGTTAGAAATAATAATATTATTTATCATTTGGAGCACTTTTTCAACCTCGGTTTATCTAATTTCTTCGGCCTTATTCCAGATAGATGATATGATCGGTTCAATCGTCCTAAATCTGGGTCTTTGTTGTAATTTTTCAAGTTTATCATTAATAATAACATTAGCTTTTTCTGTTTCAACATCAGAATTGTTTCTATGGGCTATACTAATGTTAATAACAGATTTTGCTAATGATGAATTTGGGTTATAATCTTGACTCAATAATCTTTTTTGCAACACTTTTCGCCTCATCTAATTCACCGTTTATCAACAAACCGTTCACTTCTCTGTTTCGAATTAAATAGTAAAGAACTTTTTTTCTTTCAGACTTACTCGCTATTCGATCTTTCGCAAAGGTTCGAATATATTCTTGGAGTTTAACTTGGAGAATATCTTTTGGGGTCAATATTTTTTCTATTTTTTGACGTAGAACTCGAGCCATGGCAGGACTCTTTCCCGCGGTGTAAACAGCTATTTTTACATCACCTACTTTTGCAATCGCAATATTTGAAAAATCACTATTAGACGGGTCATCAACCACACATACTATTGCCCTATTTTTTCGGGCTTTGTTTGCTATTTTTTTATTAAGTTTAGAATCGGTTGTTGTTGCGATAACAACTTCTGCTTTTGATATTAATGGATCTAAAAGTTCAGGGGTTAGAGATAAATCAATTTCTTCTAATGATATTTTTCCGTCTTTACTAAGCTGTTTGATAGTTTGTGAAAAATTTTTACTAGCTATTGTAACTTCTGATTTTTCATCTAAGAAATTCTTAGCTTTCCTTTCCCCGACTTGACCACCGCCAACAATTAGAACTTCTTTTCCAGCGAGGTTTAAATCAATAAGCAAGATCATATAATATAGTATAGATACATTATTGAACTTTATCCAATATTCTGAATATTAGAATATGTAGAAAATATTTGTTGATATCAAAAGAGTAGTTTAAACGCGATTTAAGACAGTCATTCATTAATATTATTTGTCTATTAATTATTTATGGGTTTTTCTTTAAACGACCAATCCTTTTGATAACGCAATTTTAGTTTTTCTTAATAGCCCTTGGCTTACTTGGCCACCAGTTGAGTCTCTGAGCCATGCCCATAAGAGCTGGAACAACAAAGAGAATCACGATAAATGTGTCAAATATCACTGCAACGGCGACGGCCATTCCAATTTCTTGAAGTATTGGGATTCCGGTAAACATCAAAGAGCCGAAAACACTCGCAAGAATGAGACCTAAGCCCATAATTGTTCCACCTGTTTTTGAGATAGCGGTTTTGATAGCTTCATTATCTGATTTACCGTTTAATACTTCTTCACGAATCCTGGTGACTAGGAAAATATCATAATCTATTCCGACTCCCAACATTGTGACCGCGACAAATAGTGGCACGAAGCTAACTACAGGTATATTGAGTGTAAAATAGAATACGAAGTAGACAAGTGCAAGTGATACAGCTACGCTAGTTAAAATAGTGTAGATTAATCTAATTGGTGTGAATGCAGATTTCAGTTGAATAAGTAGAAGGATATAGATAGCCGCACTGAGAATTATTACTATTTGAGGAAAGATCATATTAAGAAGCGATTGACTTTCTTGAATGGATTGAGTGACTCCGCCATAATGAATTTCGATGCCCGGGATGAGGAATGATTCGTTAATATCTGATTGTAGCTCTATGAGGGATGAGGTAGCTTCTGCACTAAATGGTGGATTAGCTAGTCCTACAGT
>CAYNJB010000176.1:0-2169 GCA_964397515.1 uncultured Nitrosopumilales archaeon
ATCTATAGCTTTTGCTAAAGAACATCCAATCGCTCCGCAACCAATAATTCCCACATTTAGATCTTGTTTAATACGGCGCTTGTATACCAACTATATTTCTTAACCTCAAAAACATTAAAAATGATTTTCTTAATTGTGTTTCGATTTCTTTACTTTTTTGTTTTTCTTTAATTCTAAGCTCATATCAATGGGGGCTGCTGAATTTGTTATTGATCCTAAGGAAATTACATCTACACCTGTAGAAGCATATCTTATTGCATTATCTGAAGTAATACCTCCTGATGCTTCAATTATTATCTTTTCTCGATCCATTCTTTTCACTAATTTATCTATTGTTTTTTTAATATCTCTGGGCTCCATGTTATCCAACATAATAATATCTGCTCCTGACTCTGCTGCTTCTATTGCTTGATGTTCTGTGTTTACTTCTATTTCGATCTTCTGAGTGAAGCTCGAATTTGCTTTAGCTCTACTGAGTGCTTCTTTAATATTGCCCACTATTTGGATGTGGTTATCTTTAATCAGAATCATTGAAGATAAGTTGTTCCGGTGGGGGTCTCCTCCTCCAACTATCACTGCTTTTTTCTCAAATTTTCTAAGTCCTGGCAACGTTTTTCTAGTCGCAGCGATTTTCGTTGATAATCCAGCAGAATGTATTCGTGAGACAATGTTCTTTGTCACAGTGGCAATTCCGCTCATATGCGAAATAAGGTTAATTAAAGTCCGCTCTAGTGCTAGAATCGATTTAGCTGAGCCTTTAAGTTCCAGCAGTTTTGTATCTTTAGAAAATTGTTCTCCATCTCTTATACATTTAGTTATGTTAACCCCCATTATTTTTGCCAAGAGGGTTGCTTCTTGAGAGCCTGCAAAAACTCCTGCTTCTTTTGCAATAATTGTAGCTGTGATACTTACATTGTTCGAAATAATACTGTTTGAAGTTGGATCATCCCAAAACAGGTCTTCAAATAGGAATCGTTTTAGAATATCCAAGTCTGCCTCGTTATTAATATTGCTGAAACCATTATCTTTCATTATATCTCACTTTTTTCCATCTTCCATAGTTCATCTATGATTGATCCACTTATATTGTTCTCCTTACCTTTTTCGTCTACTAGGATTCGTCCAGATTCTGTAAATTCTCCTATCTCAGTCGCTTGGACTCCATTTAGCTCTAATGTTTTTATTATTTTTTCTTTGCCTGCAGGATCAACAGAAACTAAAAGCGATCCCGAACTTATTAGGAATAATGGGTCTATCTTTTTTATCTTGCATATTGTCTTAGTCTCTTCAGCGATCGGAATTTTTTCTCTATAAATCTTGAATCCAATCCCTGATGCTTCAGCCATTTCGCTTAATCCTCCCACAACTCCGCCTTCAGTAGGATCATGCATAGAATGAACTAACCCCGTTCTAAAGGCTAAAATTGCTTCTTTAACAACACTTATCATGTTGAGTTGTTGAGCAGCTTTATTCAGCAATGATTTTGGTATTCCCTTTGAAAACTTTTTTGATTTGGCGATTATTGATGTTCCCTCAATTCCGGCTGTTTTTGTCATTATAATGGCATCTCCTTTTTTAGCATCAGCTGATGTGATATATTTTTTTGTTATAGTGTAGCATGTTGTGGTAACTATTGGTGAAGATAATCCTTTCACTATTTCAGTATGCCCTCCTGTAACTGAGATTCCTATTTTTTTTGCGGCTCGATCTATATCCCCCGCTATTTTCTCCAAATCTGATTCAGTTGAACCTTCAGGTAAAAGTATTACCGATTGAAGAAACTTAGGACTAGCTCCTGAAGTTGCTATATCATTTGCTGAAACATTAACTGCATACCATCCGATGTCTTTCGAAACTCCAGTTATTGGGTCAGATGTGCATAATAAAAACAAACTATTCAGTTGAACTACTGAAAAGTTTCCTCCAATTTTTGGTTTTACCAATAATTTTAAAGAGTGAGATCCTGATTTCTCTAGCACTATTGACTTTAGTATTTCTGGAGATACTTTTCCCAAAGGTAATTTCAAACGTCTTCACCCACCTAGTACAAATATTTAGTAAAAAAATGGTGCCCCCTGAAAACTTGTCGGTGAACAACTCATTTTTCTTCTGATATAATATGAATAGGAAGCGTATAAGTATATAATGTACACGTATCAAGATTGATTA
>CAYNJB010000177.1:0-2160 GCA_964397515.1 uncultured Nitrosopumilales archaeon
ATCGATAAATAAGGCTTTCTAACGCTATACTTTCCGTTTGTTACCCCTAGGTATCTATACGGTAATTATTGGTCTCTTACAATGTTTTTAGGCTTAGGTAGACCTTTTTTAACGGTTTCAAGCCTTGCTTCCTCGATTTCATAAAACATATTTTGAAGATGAGATTGATATGATTCCATAAATGCCTTGAATAATGATGTAGTTAAACTAAGATTAGCATCGAAAAGTTTCATAACCATATTGTTAAACGGTCTATTTACAATCTCTAAGAACTCATGATCTAACGTATCTAAAGCATCATTAAGATCCTTATCATAAACAAATATTGAGTCTCCTTGAACTTCTCCCCTGCATCCTTTTTCATCCTCTTCCCCAGCTAAATAGACAATATCGATGTCTCTATCTATCTTGTAGATATCTTTCAATAAATTAAGCCTTGCATAGAGAGTCAAATCTGTGCTCAAACATATTCCTCTATTTTGTTCTTGGGGAGAGTTTCGGAATCCCTCGAATCTTCGATATTAGGGGCAGATATCAGAGATTCTTTGATATCTGGGGTGAATATCTCCGTTTCAGCTTCTTTTGAAGTTCTCCCCACATACTTTAGATCCTTAAGATTCTGTTCCTTCCACTTTTCCATATTAAAGCTGGAAAGATCATTAACATCAAGGTCTTTAGTTTTGTCTCTTACAACTTGATAAAAATTATTATTTCCCTGTTTTTCTTTTGTTGCAAATCCTCTATCAACAAGATATTCAGCATACTTGTAGAATGTTTTTTGGTTAAATCCTAGCTTTTTAGCTCCATCTTTAGTTGTTATAGCTAGGGGTTCTTCGAATAAAGTTCCTTCCTTTATTGTGCCTAAAAGAAGATTATAGACCTCTTTTGCTTTCCCTGTTATGCGGTATATTGCATCTAGTAGATTCTCTCCCATGCAGTAAATTGCATCATAGTAATCTTCAGGATAAGCTATGATAATTTTTGCAGATACTCCTTTAACTTCTGAAGATTCATAATATCCTCTTTCAGAAGCCGATTTTAAAGAAGCTATTATACTGGTTAATCTGAGGATTCTATCAAAATCTCTTCTCATTTCAAGATGACTAGGAAAATCGTTTGGAAGATCTGAAGCAAAAGGAATTATTATTTTTTTCAGGGTTCTGGATAGATTTAATTGTTGAAATTCTTCAATTAGATTATCTATATGAGACCATTTTGAAAGTTTAGTTTCATGAATCTTTGAGTAATTTTGAGCGTGTTTCTCCATTATTCGTTTCGTTTGAGACTCTGATTCATCTAAACTGATAATGAGAGTTCTATTTTGCAGTTCTTGATCTAGAGTTGGATTTGTCGAGGTAGTTATGAAGGTGGGCATACCCTTTATTTTGATATTTTCGGATTTCCGTCTCCCTTGATCGTCTGTATCAACAACTAGAATAGATAATTCGCCTTCGCTTAACAGAAGTTTTAGCTGAGTAGGTTCATAGCCTTCCATCTGTTCATAAAACAGGATTTTTCCATCTAAAGATTCTTCATTTCTATCTAATCCAGCTCCTGTAAATCTTGTGTAATGTCTAACATCATCTTTGAAAGGTTCAGTTATCGTTTTTGCTAGAGTAGATTTACCCGCTGAAGATTGACTAATTATGATTCCATGTATTCGATAGTCTGTTAGAAGATCTTTAGATATAGCAGTAATAAACAGCTTCGCAATATTACGTTCTTCTCCAACAAGACCTCCATCCTTTTGATATTCTTCAATTATTGCTTTAATAAACTCTGAAGGTTCATTCATTTTTTATTTTTATTCTCCTTTTCTTTTCCTAGTGAATGAATTAGAATTTTAGATGCAAGTCTTAAAATTGTAGTTTCTCTCTTAGCCGACTCGATTCTTAAGAGTCTCCACGCATCTATATCAACAAGGATAACCTTGGTAGTCAAATTAATTCAGATATGTATAAATATAGGATTATATATAACTTCTGGAGATATATATTATTTTCTCACGAGGTGATTTAAATTAAAAGTAGATAAAGATAAGCAATTTACAGTAAAAGTAGATGCAAATGTGTATGATTGGCTAACCGTTGTAAAAAAGGACTTGAGTGAATCTCTAGACGCGAAACTCAGTTACAGTCAAACAATTAGGTGGATGATAGA
>CAYNJB010000178.1:0-2158 GCA_964397515.1 uncultured Nitrosopumilales archaeon
ATTTTCCCTTGAATACTAATTATGGTCTTTTTAAGCGGTATGTTTTTTCCATATACTTTGATAGCCTGTTGAACAATCTGAACAAGTCCAAAACAGCATGGTACTTCCATGTGGACTACTTGTACAGTTTTTGTATTAGATTGCTTAAATATTTGGGCAATTCTAGTGATATACGCCTCAGGATCATCAAGTTTTGGACAGCCTATAGCAATTGAATTTTCAGCTAAGAATTTTCGATGAAAATTAGCATATGCAAAAGGAACGCAATCAGCGACAATGGTGAGATCATTGTTCTGGAAATATGGGGCGAATGGTTGAACTAAATGTAATTGAATGGGCCATTGTCTGAGTTCTGAGATGTGTTCTTCTGTTTCTTGAGATTCATGCTTCTTTTCAGACCAGCTAAAAGTTTGAACAGATGGACAGCCCACATGATCATGGAGCTGGTTTGTTTTTTGTTCATTTACGGATGTATGACTTTTAATATGTTTAAGATGAGTTTCCAACATGTTGGGAGCGACTTCCTTTATTCGAGTAATTGTTGCATCCTCATTATATGGTGCTGATTCTTTTTCTTGGATATTAATTGCGTTTTTAGGGCAAATTCCTAAACAAGCCCCTAGACCATCGCAATATATTTCATGTACTAATCTAGCTTTTTTTCCTTTGGAAGTTTCTATTATTTGAATGGCTTGTTCTGGACAGTTAGGGATACAGACTCCGCAACCGTCGCATAATTCTTCCTGTATTGTGACTATTTTTCTATTTATTTGCTTAATCTCAGACAGATTAGTTGGCATTAAGGGTTCTTTAGTCAACGCAATCATCTCATATTTAGATTAATATATATTATTCCTTTAAACGGGGTAATCCAAAAAACAATAATTGTAATTATGCGCGATTATGTTTAAGTATTCCCTATATTTAATTGGCTCAAACATCAACTTATTTTTTTATAAAGATCATTGTTATTCTTGAAACAATCCGACAATTAAGTATAATGCATTATATTTAGAAGGTCAAATATACAAGTATATCTGAATAAGATAAAGTAATTTTTTTAATACATATAAGCAATAATGATTAGGGTACACACTAAATATATAAGATGATATAATTTGAAGAAAGAATATGTAATCACTGAAATATCCGTAGCACCTGATGGGGGACCACATGTATTAATCTCGTTTACCGAACCGAGGGATTTCAAGTCAAATTCGCAGCCAAAATTTGGTCCTACAGTTATTTCTTCATCTATGGATGATCTAATGAAGAATCTTCAAAAAGCGTTCTCTGGCTTGCCAAAACAGATGGCGGGCGGAATGAATACTGTCGTGAAAATGGATGTACGTGATTATGAGGAATCCGGTTTCAAGGTCGGAGATAAGGTGTATCTGGAAATCACTAAAGCTCAGGAAGACGGAGTTTAGTGTTTTTAGAGTTTATGAACTATTTGACTTTTTAGATTTTTTACTCTAATATTATATAGTTAATTAAATTATAAAAATGGTTATTATAAGTTAAATATTTGTTTTAATTGTTTTTTAACTAGACTGAGATCACACTTTTAACTTCTGGCACATGTTGTTTTAGAACTCTTTCAACACCCTGTTTTAGTGTCATCTGAGACATAGGACAGCTACCACATGCTCCGGTGAGCTTAACTTTCACTACACCATCAGTAATATCTACCACTTCTATATCGCCGCCGTCAGCACGTAAACTAGGTCTGATTAGTTCAACAGCTTCTTCGACTTTTTCCTTCAAAATTATTTTCCCTAAATATAATGTGTTTGGCGCAGGTTTTATACTTTTTGTATAATGGTCAAAAATTGTTAAGAATAGATATTAGAATCAGATTATAACAAATTAGTTCTGAAAGATATGGATATTTAACTTATTTGAATAGTTTTTCCATATTTTTTTAAGAAAAAAATAAATTAATTCATTCTTAATATGACTTTGATAATATTTAACCCAAAACAAGCATTATTTTTTTTCAATAAAACTGATTAATAACATAGATAAAATGCCAGTATAATGGAAATGTTAATATTTGATTTATTACGGCTACAGTGATCGGAAACAAGTTGGTTGACTTTCTATCTCAATCTTATTTTCTGTTGGTTCCTATTGCAGGCATTATCTCAATCTTAGC
>CAYNJB010000179.1:0-2124 GCA_964397515.1 uncultured Nitrosopumilales archaeon
TGCCTGATCTACACCTATTAGTTTTCCAAGTTATTTTTGGAAGAAAAAAATATATTCATGTTTGAAGAAATGGCTACCTGCCATCAATGTTCTGTACTTCCATAAGTTAATCATATGCCTCTTTGCAATTGTTTCTTCAATGTTTTTAATGCAAATTGATTTTAGTTTAAAGCCTTCATTCATTGTGGTCTGCATTACATTGAAAGCTAGCGGGACCCATTCTCCTTTAAAGTATTTATCGCCGATCACTACTTGGAGATATCCTTTTTTCTTTAATGGCTGAGTTGTTTTCTTCACTACTTCTTTGAACATTTTCAAGAAAGTTTTCATATCTGGAGCCATGCAAAGGTTTCTTTGATCATCATCATATTTGATGATATCATGATATGGTGGGTGTAATATTACTAGGCTTGCATTCTTAACCCCTATCTCTTTAATTTGTGATCTTAAATTTTCTTTTGTACTATCGCCTACAACTATTTTGGTTTTCACGTTATATGGATTAGGCTCACTATCAATGCGCATTTTAGCTAGTTTACTCATTTTTTCGCTTAATTCTACTCCAATGCCGTTTCGACCCCATCGTTTGCATTCAATTAATGAAGTTCCATATCCTAGAAACCCGTCGATGATCAAGTCATAAGGTTTTGTGAACCTAAGAATTCCCTGTCTTGGAAGCTGAGGGATAAATCCGCCGTGATGTAGACTTTGATGACCTCCGCTTTTATCTCTAGATCCAATTAACCATAGTGAGTCTGAAAAGATGTTATATTCTTCAATAAATGTCTTCCAATTTTTCGAAGTTAGATCGGGCGGATCACGATTACTGTTATTTCTCTTTTCTATGGGATTACGATCTATTTTCTTCAAGTCCATAAGGTAGATTTAATATTTCAATATATATCTAGCTCTGTATCTAGCCAAAGTTTATTATCTGGGGGTAAATGATGTTTATCTCGCTGTGACTACATTTTGCTTCAAAAAATAATTATTCCGGCGATAATCTCAAAAACACAGGCAGAATTAGATGTTGCAATAAACAAGGTCCAGAATTTTGTAAATCTCTTGCAACTTGACATTATGGATAACTCATTTGTTCCAAACAACTCTAATGATTTTGAATTAAACCTGCCTAAAGGCCCGGAGTACGAAGCGCATTTGATGATTAATAATCCTATTAAATGGGTTGAAAATCAAGAAAATTCAATTAAAACGATTCTAGTTCATTTTGAATCATGTAGTGAATTAGGCGAAATTCTCAGATTAGGGAAAGATAATTCTAAAAACGTTGGTTTAGCTATAAACCCGGATACATCTATCAAGGAAGTAGCGCATCTCCTTGATGATATCTATCAATTATTAATTTTAACGGTTAACCCCGGGTTCTATGGAAGTGAATTTCTACCGGAAACGATTGAAAAGGTAAGGGAAGCCCGTGAACTTTGTCCGAACCTGAATATTGAAGTTGACGGTGGCATCACTCATGAAACCATATTAAAGGCATACGAGGCAGGTGCGAATATGTTTGTTTCCGGATCATATATTATGAAATCAGATCAACCCAAACAAGCAATCCAAACTCTGAAGGATGATGTTGGAGCGATTTAATTCGAACACAGTCGTATTATTTTTCTTTGACTAGAATAGCTCTAGCTGGTGCGCCATCACATTTTATTCGTAATGGAAGTCCAACAAAAACATATTCTCCGGAAGGTACTTTGGAAAGGTTTACGCCTTCAAATAATGTCAGATTGTTAATGAGTACCTCATGAACTTCATCGTCTGTACCTTTTTTCTTAACACTTAGATAATCAAATCAAAGTGTTTTAACCCCTTTTTGGATCAAATGTTTTGCTGCGTCTAGTTTTATATGTACATAATTATCTCTGAATTCATTGTATCCTCTAACCGAATTCTTGGATTATTGTTTCAAAGTTTGGATAATCTGAACTCGCAAATGTAGCTTCTATTATGGGTGTTTTCTAATCGTTTTGAGAAGAAAAAATCCCTAAATTTGTTTTAGTTCCACCTATATCTCCTGCAATAATCTCCATATTTAATTAATGGCACGCAGGTCTGATATATATTATTAAGCGAAGTCTAAAAAAAATAAAAAACCACTAA
>CAYNJB010000180.1:0-2115 GCA_964397515.1 uncultured Nitrosopumilales archaeon
CAGGGCAAGCGACTTTGGCACCGAGGGTGGCGGCGTAGCGCCAGCCGAGGGTACCCCGGCAACCACTGGCGAGATAGGTTCGGGGTTGGTAGACCGAAAATGCAGACCGAACCCATGCCTGCTTTTTTCGAGATCATTTTGTCTTCACGGTTACTACGTTGAACTACCGTGAAAAAGGTAAAATGATTACTCTGATCAGATGGAAGGACAGGCGCTGAATAAAAACACCCTTGATAGATGGAAAAATAACCTCACCTCCTCTGAATTGGATCTTATTGAAAGCATAGCAGACCCAACTGCTCACAAACTAGGGTACGCAATTGGAGGTTCACAATAAAAAATAAGCTTTCTTAAGATATTAATGGCAATTAAGAATAGAAAGAAACGGTGCATTATTGGCACTAAGCTCATTTACATATCAATTTATGAACACCTAGTTTAGTAGGTCCTTAAAAGCGTGGCCCGCGCACTCTTGAACCTTTGTTGGCACTTTGCCAATCCTCAAGAAACAAGCCTCTTGATTCTGAAGATCGTAGAGAGACGCGTAACGAGAGAAGTCTATATATCCAAATTTTTCAACTAATCGGGTTTCCATCCATGGAATAACCATACTCGATAAACTTTTCCCTGACGCCAAACTCATTGGAGAGTGCAACATTTCCTTCTCGGTAGTAGTTGCGTAACTGATTGTCCCACTCATCAGGCAAGCGAATCTTTTCTTGAGGCTTCCCTTTTCTAATTACCATGGAAAATTTCTGTAGAACTGATTCTCCCCCTGGGACTAGAGCATGCAGCCTAACACTCGGGAAAAACCATTCCCGAAACTTCATGTACCTAATCACGTTACGCGGCTCTTGTGGATTTATGTATTTACCATCAATCAGACTAAATCCCTCAAGTTCATCAGCCTGCATCAAAGCGCACAACTCTGAAACAAACTTTTCTTTCTGATGGATAAAATCTTCATAAAGAAAAATATGAACGTTATCTCTACCAAAGATGTCTATAAAAATATTGACATATTTATTGTAATCAATGAGGTCAAAAAAGGAATGCTCCCAATTATCAGATTGCCATTCCAACCAAGGAACGAATCCCACATATCTCCCATTGAATGGCTCGGGCACATTTTTTAATTTTCTGCCAAGATTTGAATAAAAAGACTCAATCCATGTAATTTGATTTCGCAAATTCAAAATAATGCACGGATTTTCAAACAATTCCTTTATGCGTCTTGCAAAAATGGATATCGTGCCGGTATTAGGGCGCAGCGCACTGC
This sequence comes from uncultured Nitrosopumilales archaeon, assembly GCA_964397515.1. Lineage (GTDB taxonomy): Archaea > Thermoproteota > Nitrososphaeria > Nitrososphaerales > CAYNJB01 > CAYNJB01. Next base: position 1,280 of record CAYNJB010000180.1, read on the forward strand.
CACAAAGTATATTTTCATCACTTAACAAATAAGCCTTATCATCGCCACAATAGAATCTATCAATCATGTTCGATACTAGTCTATGATTGTAGTTTCCCTCGTTCCGCATAAGCTCTTTGATGAATAGTTTTGTCTCATTGTTCCATGGTCTAGCAATTGTACAAATTTGGGAATGAAGCCCATACATATCGCGCAAAGTTGTCCCAGCCGTTCTTCCCCATCCTGGATTAATGAAAACCTTTTTCATTTAAATATTTGACTACATTAATTTATCGATCTGTATGCGCAACTTAATATAAGATTAGTTCGCATATAACTGAGTCAGAGTAGGCTAGCGCGAACTGTAGGGCAAAGAAGTGACCGGCGTCAAACAGACCGATTTATTACGCATGGATGCACGGATCAATATTCGAGACGATGGTCTGTTCGTGGATGGTCATAAGGTATTGGGCCACCGAGCTGTAAAAGCGCGAATTTTTCATGGACCCCCGAGCTGCGGGCCGTGGTTACAGGGATCAATCAGTTGTGGAAATGGTCGCCTTTGTTCTTCCCCAAACATGGGTTTAATGAGAAGGGCAAACCCGAGGCGTTTAATTCGGCGTGGAGTTACTTCCGAAAGAAGCTGAGACGCGCTGGGCTGCAACCCTTTGCGGAAAGATACATCCGCAACCGGGTAGGCTCAGAAGGCAGCGTAGGGGAGGCTAGAGAGCGCCTGGGGCACACTGACGAAGCGACCACGCAAAAGTATTACCGGGTCGATCCTGTCGTTGTATTGATTTATTGGCGCGCCCGACAGGACTCGAACCTGTAACCTACGGCTTAGAAGGCCGTTGCTC
>CAYNJB010000181.1:0-2114 GCA_964397515.1 uncultured Nitrosopumilales archaeon
GAGACCAATAGATGTTTTGCATAAAAATCTCTCGAAAGGAATATCTATGATTACGGTTTCTGCCTTAATTCCGTTTATTACAAGTGACGCGACCCCTACCCTTGTTGTTAATACTTGTATTTTGTGCCCATTAGAAATCCATCTTCGGCACACTTCAATAAAATGTCGTTCTCCCCCGCTTACAAACTCGAATAATTCGGGCCAAACAGCTAGACTGACAAATAAAATATTCACATCCAATACCTTCAGTTTATTGGATCAGCATTACCCACTAAGGCCTGCTCGATTATCATTGCATTACGCTTAGAGTATTTTTTAAGTGCAAACGATCGACAGTTTTTTCTTAATGATTCAAGTTCGCGTTGATTGTTATAGAAGTGAAGGATTTGTTTGGAAATATCTTTGGGTAAGGGGTTAACGACCCGACCGACACTATCATCTATCGCGTCAGGTAAACATCCGGTAGTTGATACAATTACTGGGGTCCCGCAAGATAGAGATTCAATTACTACCCTCGCCAGACCTTCTTCATGTTCAAAACCGCCTTCAGATCCACCAGATATAGATGGAATAATGAAGACATCAGCAGAGCCATAGTAGTCAACAAGTTCGTTATTTGGGACCTTGCCAAGAAATAGGACTCTGGGCTCACTTTTAGACGCCGTTACAACTTTTTTTTCCAATGGCCCAGAACCAACTATCGCGATCCTAGCATCATTAGGTAGAAAGGTGGCGGATTGAAGTAAGACCTCAATGCCTTTAGTTCGGAACAGCTTACCTACGAATATGACCACAAATTTATTCTCAAAACCAAGTCTTCTTCGGAGAGCGGCTCTATCTTTGGGTGGTTTGAAGAAATTTTGGTCGACCCATTGCGTAGAAATAGATATTTTCTCATTTCGGACTCCCAGGTCTAACAAATCTTTTCGTCCTCTCTCAGATAGAACTAGGAGCTTGGCTATTGGAGAAAAAACCCACGAAGCAATAATTCCAAGTAGTGGATGCTTCGGAAAATCATAAATAGCGTGTACTGTCATTACTGAACGCTTCCTAAAAATTGGAGACAATATTCTTGTTACAAAAGCAGCTATAAGACCATGCGGATTCACAACATCAATGTCTTTGTGTGAAATAAGAAAAATGAAGTTGTACAAGAGAAGAGCGGGAATCATATAAAGAAATTCGAGAATGGGGTAATCTGTCAGTGAGAAAAAAAGGCCGTTGCCGAACCATCTTATTCTGCGAATCTCAACGTTTCCATTGATTTCACGTAAAGGGACTTTCGTTTTTTTTTCGCCGACTGACCTGTATGTGTTTGTGATATTTGGAGTGTAAGTATTCACAAATACTTTGTGATTTTTCTCATCCAAAAACGATACAACATCACCTAAATGGGTCTCAACCCCCCCAATGCTCGGCTTAAAAAATGGGCTTACAATAAGAATCTTCTTCACAAATCAAGTATTAAACCAGTACCCATATATTGTTTATTAATAATCAGTTGACATAAATCAGCCCATCTCACAAGATATCAAAAAAAAAACATCCAGTGTTTTCTAGGTTCAAAGATAACTGGATATAACTCTTAAAACAATTTAACGTAAGATACTGAAAAATGTATGGAGACAGATGCCTACATGATCATATTTGATAAAGAACGAACTGCGTATTCAATCTGCGATAGGATAAAAAATAGCAGTAACCCCGGACCAACAAACCCATATTTGTTTGATAGCCGCGACAGGTTTCTTATGCCTATTGCGGCTAACATGGGTATTGGCAACAGAAAGAAGAGCCTAGATTGATCGCTAAAGTTCCCTAATATTGAAGGTATAAAAGCAACAAGAAGAGTGGACATTAAGATAAGTCCCCAATCTGATCTTGTGTCAATTGAAATTACACCAATAAACGCGATGAGAAGGAGGAATGAGTTTGTGTAGAACCCTCCAACAAATATATTGAATAGTACTGATAGGTTTGTCCATCTTAAAAAGAAGTCTGAAAAGTAAACCCAATTTGACGCTAACCACACACTTCGGCCAATCCCGCTTCCAAGCAAACTTCCGACCAACCATAACCTCAAAAGGTCAAGGAAGATAACAGAAAAGAGGATT
>CAYNJB010000182.1:0-2100 GCA_964397515.1 uncultured Nitrosopumilales archaeon
TCCAACATCGGCTGAAAATCTTGGAAGTACGATTTGTACTAGGTTTTGTCGGATGGGTGGGTGCTATACTGACAAGTTGGCTATTAGATCTTCCCGCTTGGGTAATTGCGCCACCTGCGGTGTTGCTAGGGTGGGGTTTGGGTATATATAAACCTGGTGATTTACAGATGGCGGTGCGAATGATGCGACAGATGGTTCATCTTAGATAAACCGTTCGGGGAATGATTCTCTTCTTCAAAATGTTAGTGTTCCTTGTTGGTTAGCGGCAAGTTGGAACGCAGCCATGCTTAACCCCAGGAATCACGATGGCGCATCAATATTCAAGTAGATAGAGATGGGAAATAGATAATGACCGTAAGAACCAGGTATTTTGACATACATGACATTGTCCGGATTAGACTTACTATGCCATCGAGTTTACCTTTTGGCAAGATGGTGGAACAGAAGTACGATGCATATAAGTGTGACCACATCAACAACCCGAATTTTTTGGTACGTTTCGGCCCTTTTGTGCCAGAGCTTGAAAAGACAATCAAAATAAGGGCTCATTCAGACACTTACTTTATAAAGAAAGACTATTTCTTTGGCCAGTTTTCCTACAAAGGAGCTAAATGGGATGTTCAAATAAAGGGATTAGAAAGCGACGAAAAAGATATTTGTGTAAGATCTAATCTCACGGGGGTTATAGGGTTTGCTAGTAGCACATTGGTGAACTTGGTTAAGATATCCTTCTTGCTCAAGGGTTATTTCCCAGTACACGGGGCTTGTTTTGAAAAAAATGGCCACGCATTTCTTTTCCCAGCTCGTAGCGGTGTTGGGAAGACACTTCTTTCGCTACATATGTTGAAAAGAGGTTATCGTCTTTTGGGAGATGACAAGGTTTTTGTCAAAGATGGTTGCATTTACAGTCATCTGATACCACTAAATTTAAAATTTGTCTACGTGAAAACTCCCGAGGCAAATTTGTCACTTAGAGTGCGTTTGGGCATCAGTATAAGAGGCATAATAAATAAAATCAGCCTCGGCTATCTAAGCTTGTTAACACCTGTTCCAGCTGAAGATCTGTTTCCCGGCCAGATTGTACACTCGGCCAAGTTGAAAAGCGTTATTCAGCTTGATCTAGAGGATAAGCTAAGTCCGGGCACATTAATTAATTCTGGGGCATTGATAAGGAAAATAATGATCAGTAGCCTGGTTGAAGCATCCGAACTTTGCAGGATAGAAGATGCTTACTCTCATATCTATCCTGAAAGTCTTATTGCCGGCATCAGGCAAAACAAACATGAAACACTTGAGAAATCATTTAACGGTCTAGTTTTAAAAAAGGTAATCTTAGGAAAAGTGTTTTCAAAAGAAACGGGGATCTTACTTGAATCAATGGTTAATAGCGATGCCCATTTATAATATTTACGATAAGTTTTCTTTTGAGATTATTGATAAGACAGAAGGGTTTATTAGGAGTGCTTTTCTAGAATTAGACTTCTTTAAGAGTGAGAACAGGGCCGCGAATCATACAGTGATCGAGATTGGGGACTTCAAACCAGTTACTACCAATACGCACTGTATTGATCACATCTGGTACATTCGAAAGAACTTTTTGTACGCAGATTTCGGACGGTATAGATTTAATCTTGTAAATCCTTTTGGAGACAACACATTAATTCAGTTCTTTTGTAAAAGACGATTAGTCCCGCCTAGATTTCATTTAACAGTTGAGCACCTTTTATTCAAAGGTATATTGCGCGAACTGTTATTGAGCAAACTTCACCAGATCGGATGGTATTTTCTACATGCATCAGCGGTTTCCATAAAAGGTGAAGTTGTAGTTGTTGCTGGGGCGGGGGGAGTAGGTAAGACTGCTTTTTGGCTCGAGGCACTGAAACACGACGCGATGCTGTATGGAGACGACTTTATACTGATCAACGATGAGGGCAAGGTTGTTCCGTTCCCTAGACATATTAGAACATTAAACTACCGCTTAGAGAATCAGAATAATAGAGATAACCTAAGCACTCAAGATTTAATGCGCTGGTTTTACTCTGTATCGAAATTTACCCATAATCATATTCCTATTGCGGGACCAAAACAGGCTGATCTCCT
>CAYNJB010000183.1:0-2097 GCA_964397515.1 uncultured Nitrosopumilales archaeon
CCGATCTTGAGATAAGAAAAGATGGAGTTACTTTAGCTGAAATACCTTCAGCAGTTCTCGCAAACGCACCATTAATATCGAGAAAATCTAAGAAGCCAAACTACATCGACTCTTTAGCAGAAATCACTGCCCCTAAGCAACCTTCATACTATTTAGCGATGCTAAAGAGCATGCTTGCCCTTCCAAATATCTCTTCAAAAAGATGGGTATATGAGCAATATGACCACGAGGTAGGAATTCGCACAGTTACTAAACCAGGTCAAGCAGGAGCTTCAGTACTTAGGCTTCCAAACGGAAAATTTCTGGCGTTAAGAGCTGATGGAAATTCAAGGCACAGCTTTTTAGACCCTTATCAAGGCTCAGCAGGAGCAATGGCTGAGGCAAGTAGAAACGTAATTGCGGTTGGAGCCAAACCAATAGCGATGCTAGATCACATTCAGTTTGGGGACCCAGGGAACCCTGAAGTGTTTTGGTCATTTGAACAATCAGTAAAAGGAATCGCGGATTACTCAAGATCACTTGAGATACCCTGCATAGGTGGAAAAGTGAGTTTCTATAATGAAGATAAGTTCACAAATAAAGCTATCAAGCCTTCCCCAGTTATAACAGTGATTGGGCTAATAGATCAGCAAAAAGATTTAATGGGTCCAAAGTTTTGCGGTGGATCAAACGTGATACTTGTTATAGGTATGACAAGGTCAGAGATGGGCGGATCTGAATATTATGAAGAGATTCATAAAATAACCGGAGGACAAACACCGAAAGTTGACTTTGAATATGAGAAGAGATTACATAAATCGGTCTTAGCAGCAATTAAATTAGGATACATAAAGTCAATAGACGATTGTTCAAAAGGCGGTTTAGCAGTTACGCTTGCTGAAATGTGTATTCAAAGCGAATTGGGGGCCACAGTGAATTTAGACCAGGTTCCAACAGATTGCATCAGATTGGATGAAATCCTTTTCTCAGAATCGCATGGCAGATTTATTATTGAGGCTGAACAGAATCGTTGTGAGAAACTAAAATTATTGTTCAAAGAAAACAATGTTCCTTGTGAAGATATTGGGTTTGTGAATAACAGCGGATTAATCATTAAAAGCAACGGAAAGGAAATAATAAATGTGAAGGTTGATGAAGTTAGAGCTGAGTGGAGTTTAAGTATTCCAAGGTTGATGGGCGAATCATGAAGCCGCGTGAAAAATGCGGAGTCGTTGCTATAAGATCAACATCAGGCGCCAACACCATACCATTAACTGTGATTGCTTTAAGAGCGCTCCAACACAGAGGGCAAGAAGCTTGGGGGTTTGCGATCCCAGGTAGGGAGCCTTGGCGGAAAACAGGATTAGTTTCAGAGACGCAAAATGAAGCCATAAAGGTTTCTTCCACAACACCTTCACCGATCTCAATTGGGCATACAAGGTATTCCACAATGGGTAGAACAGTTCTTGAAAATGTTCAGCCAGTAATGATCGGAGGAAATTTTGCTATGGCACATAATGGCACTATATGCAACACTGAGGAGTTAGTATCTCGGTTAGAGAATCAGTTCAAGCTCCAAGATTGGGCAAGTGACACGATGATAGTTGGCACCCGACTGATTCAACATCTAAAGCATTTTGACGGAGACTGGTTTAGATCCTTTGAGAAGCTTAACACGGAGTTAAACGGTGCGTTCTGCATCATCTTTCTAACTAGGTCGGGAGACATTTACGCCGTAAGAGATGAAAGAGGCTTTAGACCGCTAGTCTTAGGCTGGCATGATGAGACAAAATCACATGTTATTGCATCAGAATCATGCGCTCTAAGCAATATCGGGGCGAAACTTGTAAGAGACATAAAGGCTGGCGAGATGGTCAAGATAACAGAGTCGGGAGTAGAATCACATATTTTTTCAAAGACAGATAGAACAAATCATTGTGCATTTGAGTACACATACTTTGCGCACCCAAGTTCCAATATTGACGGCGTGAACGTTTACTCTACTAGGAAGAAACTTGGACATGAACTTGCCAAAACATACAAGATATCGGCGGATGTAGTGATACCTGTCCCAGACTCGGCAAGGCCGGCAGCACTAGGGTTTTCTGAGGCCTCAGG
>CAYNJB010000184.1:0-2095 GCA_964397515.1 uncultured Nitrosopumilales archaeon
TCGGGGACACTGTTTTAACAAAAGGAATTACATTAACACCACGAGAAGTTGCAGTTTTAGCAGCAATAGGTCATTCAAAGATCAAAGTATATCGGAGACCAAATGTTACCATATTATCAACAGGGGATGAAATTGTCTCACCGGGGTCAATTCTTCCAGAAGGCAGCATTTATGATGTTAATGGTATTACAATTAGAAGCCTTGTAGACGAAGTAGGCGCTTCAGCTAACTATCTTGGAATAGTTAGGGACAATTACTCAAAATTGAGAAGCAAATTATCTGCAGCGCTTGATACATCGGACATGGTAATAACTTCAGGCAGCACTTCCGCAGGAATCGGAGATATAATCTATAAAGTCTTTAATGAGCTGGGCGAACCAGGACTATTAGTTCATGGACTTAAAATTAAGCCGGGAAAACCAACTGTTGCAGGTGTAGTCAATGGGCGAATTATTATTGGGCTCCCAGGATTTCCCCTGTCTGCGATGATCGCTTTCCACGTTTTCGTAAAACCGATTTTAAGAAGTTTTCTGGGGTTACGGCAAAGTAAAAAAGAGAACACGGTTCTATCCAGATTTGCATACCGTTTTCCCGCGGGAATAGGAAAAAGGCAGTTTGTTCCAGTCAACATTGTTTCGTCTTCGAGAGGCCTAGTTGCATATCCAATAACATCCGGTTCAGGGGCCGCATCAACCTTAACACGGGCAGATGGATTTGTTGAAGTCCCAGAAAACAGAGAATATATTGATGAAAATGAAGAAGTAGAGGTAAGATTGCTCTCTTCAAAGCTACGTTTAGCTGAACTTAATATTATTGGGAGTCATTGTCAAGGAGTTAATCTAGTTATTGAAAAATCGGAGAAACTAGACGCTAAGATAGTTAACATTGGAAGTAAAGGTGGGTGGACCGCCGCATTAAATGGAGAAGCAGATATTGCGGGGACACATCTTCTAGATGAAGATACAATGGAATATAATATCCCTTTTTTGCGTAAATTCAACGCCGAGAATAAAATTGCATTGGTACGAGGATACGTAAGAAATATCGGATTCATTTTGCCGAAAGGAAATCCCAAGAAAATCGCTTCGTTCAAAGATTTATTTAGGGACGATGTATTTTTCATTAATAGAAATATAGGTTCAGGAACCCGAACCTTTATTGATCATAACTTAAGTAAAATTGAAGATGCGGACAACAGAGGTTCTAAGATTCGCGGATATGAAAATGAGGCAAAAACTCATTCAGCTGTAGCAGCTGCCGTAGCTCAAAAGAGAGCAGATGTAGGATTTGGAGTGGAATGTTGGGCATCACATTATAATCTCAAATTTAGGCATATAGCTGAAGAAGAATACGATTTCATCATACCTAAAGAGAGGATTAAGAAACCAGCGATCCAAGAGTTTCTCACAACGTTATCTTCGGATTTATTCAAAAATGATTTGAAAAAGAGGCTTAAAGGCTATTCCGCGAAACCAGATACTGGGAAGATCATATTTTACCCTAAGTAATTCTTTTTTTTCTTCGCAATGATTGAAATAGGCTATTACAATATATTTAAGATGGTTTTAGAACCGAACAAAAACATCTTTTTTAGCGCCGCAAACTGGGCATATTTCAGGGGCATCTTCAGATGTTGCTGTGTGTCCACAAACTGGGCATATCCAGACTTTGCCTACCTCAACATCTTTACTATTGTCTACAGATTCTTTAGCCATTTTATAGAGTGCAGAATGTATTTTCTCAGCCGCTAAAGCTAAATTATATGATTGAGTAGCTGCAGATTCGCCTTGTATACCTGACACAGAAATAAATCCTGGATACATTTCTTCGACTTCATAATCTTCTCCAGCAATGGCAACACCCAAATTATCTTTTGATTGCTTGAGTAGACTCAAAGTTTTAAAGTGATTTTTTGCATGAACAAATTCTGCAAAAGATATGGCCTTAAAGAGTCGAGATAAGTTTGGGAAACCTTCACTTTCAGCTGATTCAGCGAAAATCAAGTAACGAATATGAGCTTGTGATTCACCGGCGAAAGCGTTGCTAAGGAACTCTGCAGTTAACTTTTACATAAAATATTATAGAGGTTTTGGCG
>CAYNJB010000185.1:0-2068 GCA_964397515.1 uncultured Nitrosopumilales archaeon
GGATCGCGCAAAATAAACACGAACTTTGCTGACTTAAATCTGCGCTTTACTTTTCCTAAGCCATAGGCGTTGGTCTCTTTATCTAACCAACAACGTAGACTTCCAAGTTCTTTTGTATTTTCTTCATCCAATCCATAGACTATCGGGTAAAGTTGCCACATTGGCTTAAGTTCCCGATTATTCAAGGATGCGTTTATAAATCTATTCAAAACTAACTTTTGACAATCATACATGTCTTGCCGAAAAAACCCAGGTAGACGAAATATCTGCACAAATAGTCTCTGGCTTACCTTTTTTCGGTAACGCCAAACTTGATTCAGAAAGTGAGTGGGGCCAGGAAAGGTAAGAACCTCGCCGTGAAGGCCGATCGCTCTTTGAAGTAGAGTTGTGCCTCCTCGAGCGGTGCCTACTAGATAGACTAGTTGATCCAAGGCCTCCGCTGACAGCGATCCGATCGCCTCAAGTTCATTGCTCTTTTGACTCACTGCTACCTTAGCCCTGGAGATTTAGCGGAAGAGTCTGATGCTGTGTATAGAATATACTAAGCGCATTGTATTCAACTCTCAATCAGACACTTAGACAATAGTAGGCGCGAAACGCAACCGAAGTTCCAAGCTCGACCAACCTCCTAGCTTGGCACACTTTGAAACCCTTGCCCAAGTGGACCAGGATCGACTAAGTAAAATTGCAGTTGTATGCTTTAACATAAGTTTGGTTTTTCAAAAATCTAGTAGATTTACCATACGTTGCGACACTTATTGTGACTCTTCCTGAGATGTTAAGTATAGTCAACACATTAATGCCTTTGGCGATATTCAACGACGCATTAGCTCGAATGATGGAATTCGAAACATGGTGGTAGAGCGGCCTGTCCAATCAATGCTAACTCGTTCTGAGGATCGGTTGTCTTAAAGGTATTAGAGAACCCTTTGAGTTCAAACGAGCAATCTATTTGCGCTTGAAAAAATGCTCTTCGTGAAAGCTCAAAAGTCGAATCGTCAGATGCGATCGCCAATAAGTCATCTAAACCGGAGCACACTGATTCAAAATTGTTGGCAAATCGTACTGTTGGAAGAAGATTAATCGCTTGATGTTTACCAAATGATAGGACCGGCCTTTTAGACATTACCGCCTCTGTGCCGGCTGTTCCAGTGATGGTGGCAACCACTGTAGCAACCTTAAGCCACTCCCAACTATTAATCTCCGGCTTCGCCCATACCACGTTGCCGATCTGTCGAAGTTGATTGTAATACCACTTAGAGCGAACGCCGAACGAAACTGGATTCTCTTTCAAAACTATAATCATATCAGCTGGCGCGCTTTTCGATACCCAGGCAATCATCTCCATTGAGTTATTAAATTCTGGCGATATCGAAAGTAGTGTAATTTCTGGCTCCAAGTGCAGAGGAATAAAACACACACGAGCATCCCGCAAATCTTCCGGAGTGACCCCATGCTTAGTTAAATAACGATGAGTTAGCGGTTTACGGACAATAGATGGTACCCATCCCAAAAAAAAGTATGAATCTGGCTTCCGTGTACCACGCATAGCCTTATAAAACTCCGTCATGATTTGCCTTGCGACATCGTGGCACATTTCTTGGAAGGAGTACTTAATCTTTTCGATTCTCGCTTTAGAAAGCGCTTCTTGCTGATAGCCCTTAACTTCTGGTAACTCTGAAATTGTTTTTTTAAGATGATCTTGAATTCTGTTTCGTAACTCTATACTTGTCAGATACGGATTGTCTGACCATATAAACCTCTCTCCTAACTTAATTGGGGCGAGAGAGAAGCTTGGTATATCTCGATATTTTGCAACTTGGAATAGGACTGGATTGTTCCTCCAACATATTACGCAGTCGGGGCGATAACTTTCCAAGATTTGCTCAACCTGCCGAAACTGAGACATCACTGCGCTAATCTTTCGCTCATTAGCCCACCAACTTTTTTTCCGCCCTGGATATCTATCCACATTAAAAAGGTATCCTCGTCCTAGTGCGCGATCTTCAGCAATTAGAGCGGAAATACGGATTTGATACCTCTCTTCTAATTTACAGGCATCAGAGAT
>CAYNJB010000186.1:0-2063 GCA_964397515.1 uncultured Nitrosopumilales archaeon
CATAACGAGCTATATTCTCTTTTTGAGATATAGGATCCTGTCCTTTTGAAGAAATCTCAACTCTATCCTTTCTAGCAAAAGGTTTTGAAAGATTTTCACCTTTTTTCAGTTCCTGATCCTGATGTGATTTTTCAGATTTTACACGACGAATTTTATCATCATTCTCAATGCCCTGAATATCTCGATCAAAACCTGATATATCTTTAATTGGTGTCATTATATCTAATCTAATGTAATGTCAATAAGTTGTTTTTTCGACGAGTGGACAGACCCGCCCCTACCTTTACTATCGGTATGAGCGCATAATCCTTTAATTATTTTTTCTTTTTTTATCGCTAGTAAATCTAACATTTTTGCATCTATTTCTACAAGTTTAAGAGCAATATATTTAATTTCTTTTTTTATTGAATCAACTTTCGACTGTTGGTAATCGGAAATAATAAATTTTTCCAATGATTTTCTTTCTGTTTCTAATTTTTTTATTAATCCAATTTGTGTATCTCGATACCCCAATAACTTCATCAGGGATTTCGTGGACAGTGAGGTCTCCCCTTTATTTACTGCCTGAGTTTTATATAATATTTCTTTGAAACATACCAACTCATTTCTCAGCAATTCTTCCAGTTGATCTTTATTTTTTTCCATATATTTTAAATATGGTTATGGTAGATGATACCGCTGATCTCTTCCAACTGTTTAAGTAAATTTATCATTTCCTTGGGTGGTATCTGGCGAATAATCTCCCCGGTCTCACTATCCTTTACAAGAATAACCTGCCTTTCATTTTCATAATCATAACCAAAAGTTACTTTTGTACTGAATACCTGTACATACTCATTAACGCTTGCAACTAAATTTGTTATATCTGTTTGACTTAGATCACCTTCTACAGTTTCTGTAGATTGATCTACTGTCTCAACTCCTTCCGATAAACGGCTCACCTCTGCAGAACCAGAATATTTCTCTAAAGCTGGCAGCACTGACATAGTTGGATTTATCTCTGTTTGTTCCATATATTTTTCCTATTTGGTGTTAAATATTTTATGTAAAATTATTGATAAACGATTGTTGTTGTGTTATTTGGCTCATCATTGTCTGAACACGGGTAAATTCATCCCTCAATTGTATCTCTCTTTTGGCTAAAACTTCATCCCAATATGTAATCCTTGTGTCTAGCTGAAAGATAGAGTCTTGCAATGTATTTTTGCTGGAATCAATACTCCCTCCCACTTTTACAAAAGAATTAACATATGTTTTAACGAGGCTTGCTATTCCATCGGTTGCATTAAAGAGGTCAGACACATTTTTTGTGCTGGACTCCAATGCCATCTCAAATTTGCTCGAATCTACTATAGAATAATGCCCAGTGCTATCTGGTTCAATTCCTAAATCAAAAAGGCGATCATAGGTAGAAGAAGAAGTATTGCTTACAACTGTACTTAATTTACTGCGAAGATTACTTGTCATTTGCCTATATAATCCATTATCTGCCAGTACTCCCCTCTCTTTAGTCTGAGGATTCATTTCTGCATTTGTTCTCAAATAGTCAATTGAACCATTAAAAGCATCTAGAAAATCCTGGACTTCCTTTTTAACTCCATCAACGTCCGCAGAAACTGTAACAGTTTGAGGAGTTGTAAAAGTATTCAATAAGTTTAAAGTAACTCCTGTTAGAGCATCAGTAATATTGTTACTATCTCTATAAAATGTTAAACCGCTGACTATAAATTTTGAATTAAGCAGACTATCAGTTACTCCAGTGCCTACATTAGTGATAAATCCTCCAGAGCTTCCGGACATTTGAGAATTATTACCCACTTCTAAACCACTGAGAAAAGAATCTGCGCTATCGGTAAAACCCATCCTATAGCTGTAACCTGAAGAAGCACTTTTCAAAACTAACCTTGAATTTCCTCCATCTTCTGATACAACATCTGCCCTGACAATATCTATGCTATCAAGTTTCTTCTCATTTATATCGTTCCCGTCATAGTCATGATCTGTTATCAAAGCAGTACTCATTGCATTATTGATTGCTGAAGCAATATCAGCTAACGCTTCAG
>CAYNJB010000187.1:0-2029 GCA_964397515.1 uncultured Nitrosopumilales archaeon
GTGCCATTTAATAAAATCTTATTCCCAGAATTCTTCATACCCTTCTTTTCCTACAAAATGTTTGTTAATATTCGCACTATCTCGGTTCTTAAATATCAATTTTAATACGTCTTTCATTGAGAATAAATAGTTCTGGGAATATAGTTTATCATAAACCCATTCAATAAATTCAAAATCCACATCATTATCAACCGTCCAACGATATTGAGAAAAATCTTCCTTTTCGGGAAAAAGTAACCCCAGATTGAAACGATCAGGCTGCTTCCATATGAACGGAGTCACATGCTCTAAGTGTAGTTTTGATATAGCTTCATTTTCAGCAACATTAAGTACATTAAATGAAAATATTTCTGTATCAAGGCCATCAGGATATCGTTTATTAACCCCCTTTCCTGCAACTCCTGCACCACAGGCCACACTGCAATATTCAAAGCTATTTGAATTGTAATAATTGATCAATGTCTCAATAGTATTGGGATCTATAAGCGGGCAATCTCCTGTGATTCTAATTAAATGTTTCCCATCATATTTTTTTGCGGCAAGAAAAAATCGATTTAGAACATTCGATTCAGATCCTCGGAAACAGGGAATTTGATTACTTAAAGCCATATTTGCTACTGGATCATCAATAGATAAATCAGTGGTAGCAATAATTACCTCATCAATTATCGTTACACTTTTTATCCGATCAACAATATGCCACAACATGGGTTTTCCCTGTATAGATTTGAGAACTTTTCCAGGAAGACGCGACGAACCCATTCTGGCTTGCACTATTGCAACTAATTTCCCATTCAATCTCATATCAATGGAAAATAAGTTCTCTCATTAGACTATGAGGTTTTGTTTCCAAAATAAAAAGAAAGATAACCTGAAGATGTTTATTCAGCTAGAGTATAACAATCATTTATACTCGTATACTCGAAAAATTTAAGCCTTATAAGTTTTAACATTATAAATACTATTGGGATATTGAAAAGATTTAAAAGAAAATCTCTTATTGCACCTTAATGAAAGTGAGTTGAGATATGATTTCCAAACAATATCTATTCTATGTTCACAGTAATTTTCAGGTAATAACTCCTGAGCTAACCACGGCTCTTTATTAATACTCAGGATTATATCTTAGATCTAATTTCCTTTATTGGTCTGAGTCCATCTTCGGATGATGCCCGCCATAAGCGCTCTTCCAACTCTGACGCAACAGGTTCTTTAACAACAGAACCATCGGCAATAAAACCTTCTCTTACTTCATCAATTACAGATTTTATTTGATAAGGTAGCCAGCAATGCCCTACTTCATACTCTTCGCCTTTACGATCAAGATCAAGATGAAACTCGATAACTTCCGCACCCCATCGATGAATAGCCCTGTGTATTACTCCTGGCCGAACCGTATGATCAGACCATCCAACTTTACATCCTGTATGTTTTCGAAGTGTTTCAATAGCTGCAAGATTCGCCTCCTGAGGAAGCGTTGGATAGGAGGAGGTGCAATGTAAAAGGGTTGGTTCGTGACATCCATTATCACTTAATACCCGTACAGCATGGATTGTCTCATCCATCGTTGCCATACCTGTCGATAAAATGACAGGTATTCCGGTGCTTGCACAAGCAGCAAGAAGGTCATCCCACAACAATTCATATGAAGAAATTTTAAAAAAATCTACATAATGCTCTAACTCTTCAACCGCTTTAAGATAAAAAGGAGTACAGCTAAACTGTATATCATTTTCTCGACAACGTTCGGCTAATGCAGGCAGGAACTCCAAAGGAAGCTCCCAGTTTTTTCGTTTGAGAAGCTCAGGTTTACTCACCAAGGCCTCGGCTGAGAACAGATCGTCGATCCTAAACAATTGGAACTTAACTGCATCGCAGCCTACCATCACTGATTTATCAACAAATGCCAAAGCACGGTTTTTATTTCTCGCGTGGTTTGAAGAAGTCTCAGCTATAAACTTTATATTCAGGTTATTAACTTTCGTCAAATCAAACGTGATAGTGTTAGCTTTTTTGAGTATTTCAACAG
>CAYNJB010000188.1:0-2024 GCA_964397515.1 uncultured Nitrosopumilales archaeon
AAGTATCTCCGAAGAAAGTATCTCCGAAGAAAGTATCTCCGAAGAAAGTATCTCCGAAGAAAGTATCTCCAAAAAAATAATAAAATAATTTGGCAATAATGTTTATTAATATTGTCTCATAGTTACATTTTTTTGTGATGGATAACCATAAAGTAATTAAATAATAGGGTTTCTCAAGCTGGTTTGTAGAATGTTAAGTCAAAAGATAGCACGGTGTTGGTTTTATGTCAAAAGATGAAGTACCATTTCGTGATCATATCAAAGAACTTGGCAGTCGCCTAAAAATTGTTTTATATACAATTGCTGGTGCTACAGGTCTTTTTATGGCGCTTCCAGCTGATATGTCATTTCTTCAAAATCCCCCAATTTTTAAACCACTTGTATCTGTTATGTTGAATCTTATCCGGGAAGACGTTCTTCCTCCTGCTATACGTCTTATCGGAGGGCAGTTGACCACTCCTCTTGAGCTATATGTTATTGCTTCATTTGCTTTGGGTGTAGGTGTAAGTCTGCCAGTTGTTGCTTTTCAAATTTACCGATTTATTGATCCAGCATTATATCCTGAAGAGCGATCAGCAATTTATCCGTTTCTTACCGCTTTTCTCTCCTTATTTATCATTGGCGCTGTTTTTGGATATAAAATATTGGCTCCATTCATGATATGGGCTCTTCTTCCATTTTTTGAAGCGTTGCAAGTTGAATATATTGTATTTGTAACTGACTTTTATATACTGATATTCATTTTAACTCTTTTAACAGGTTTGACATTTACTTTTCCAGTCTTCTTTGTGTTGCTAGTTAAATTTGGGATTATCCGCACTGAAATTGTAACAAAAAACAGGAAATATGTATACGCTGGAGCATTTGTGTTGACAGCTGTTGTCACTCCTGATGGTGGCCCTCTTGCGGATCTTGCTCTTTTTCTGCCAGTAATTATTTTATTGGAATCTGGGATTATGGTTGCGAAAAGATATGAGAAAAAAGCGGGATCATCAATCGTTCAAAGATCTATTTTCCCTCAATCGCCTAAGTGTATCAACTGTAATTCTCCATTAGACGATAGTAAACAATTTTGCTCTAGTTGTGGGACTTCTCAAACGTAGTTCCCCTCTTCATTAAATCTTCAGATGAATCTATATCTAATAAAATTTCATTAGTTCCACATTCAACTTTAGCAACAATTTTTTTATGATTTTTAACTACTTCTTTTAACCCAAAGTTTTTTTCACTAATTGTCATAATCTCTTTGAATAATGACTTATCAAACAAAATTGGGTGACCTGAAATGCCTTCAAATGATGCAACAGTTATCATTGATCTAAACTGTTTATAGTGATCTATCACTGCATCTATGATTTCTCTAGTTATAAAAGCAACGTCACCTGGGAGAATAATTACCGCATTAGATCTGCCATCTGTTTTTTTCATCCCTTCTTTAACCGAAGAACTCTGTCCTTCAGAATAGTTCGTGTTCTTAACTATTTTGCAGTTAAAATCCTTTAATTGCTCAATTATTTTTAAAGCTTCATGGCCCACTACAACAATGGTTTCCATTGCTTGAGATCCAAGACATATTTTAACTACTTTTCTAATCATTGGAACTCCATCAATTTTATGTATCATTTTATTTCCTTTGAATCTTGATGAGAGACCCGCCGCTAAGACAATAATGCTGATCATATGCTCGACACGCTGATCTTTCGTCATTTATTCTTGTTTTAGAGTAATATTCTCTATTTTATCGGTTTTCTTAGATTTACCAGTATCGCCTTTTCTAACCATTAATATTTCAGATAAAACGCTTACAGCAATTTCTTCTGGTGTATCCGCGCCTATGGCAAGACCTATAGGGGCAAATATCTTTCTTAGTTTTTCAATTGAGTATCCTTCTTCCATTAATTCTTGGAAAACAAGTTGGACTCTATTTTTGCTACCAATCATCCCAACATATTTTGCGTCTGAATCAATCACAGATTTTAACGCACTCTCATCTCCTTGGTGCCTAGTGCAAATCACAATGTTAT
>CAYNJB010000189.1:0-2009 GCA_964397515.1 uncultured Nitrosopumilales archaeon
GAACTTCGCCCTGCAAAAGACCAGGTGATTTAAATCCAATGTCAACAAATTTTGTTCCGGCGATCTTAAACCAATAACCCTCTCTAATCGTGCCAGATTTTAGACTGGTTATATCAGAGTCAAGTTGATGATTCGGAGTCCTAAGAGGTGGAAGAATACCGGCAGATGCTAGCTCCGGCATTTTTTTAAAAAGATGTTTTCGAAGATACGGAGGAGTCTCAGCATATTGTAAAAGAACACTAATTAACTTTTGATCGTATCTCAAGCGTTCACCTCTATCATGATAAATGTAAATACGAGGTATTTTATATATTGCACAAGCCCTCGCGATGATACCTATTTTTTCGGTTTTATCGCGATTGTCACTGCAATCTGAAAGTATCGAATCAGGAATAGCAGCCCAGATTTTGAATGGCGGCATTTAAGAAGTATAGAAATTACGAATATTAATAAAGATGTCTAAATATAAGATGAATGACTAAGGAAGGGTTAATGAATTGCAAGATGAAGATAAAGAATTGCAGCTATTAAAGGCTAAAAAGATGTTTGAATTAAGAAAGAGACTTTCTCAAAAAATTGAAAATAAGCCTAAACCGTCAAGAGAAATTCTGCTGTCACGATTAGTTGATCGAGGACTTGAAGTTTTAAAAATTGCGGAGGCGACTTATCCAAGAGATACTAAGGTAATTATAGAGAAACTTGTAGAATTAATTAGCAATGGATCAATCAAAGAAAATATAAGTGGCGGAGAATTGTTGTCGCTTCTTCGAGCTATAGGTCTTAATATTCATATTGAAACTAAAATATTAATTGAGAAAGATGGTAAATTAGTTTCTTTGGCAGATCGTTTAAAAAGAAAATAACTGAAATTAACCTTTGACAACACCAAGAGGTATTAACCTTGCTACTTTGGTAGCTATTCCAGCTTTATGGGAAACGTTTACTACCGCTTCCACATCCTTATAAGCCTCAGGCGCCTCTTCAGAAATCCCCTTCCAACTCGCAGCCTCAATTGATATTCCTTTATCTTCTAACCTTTGTTTAACAGCCTGAGGTGGAAATGCTCGAATAGCTGCACCTCTAGACATTATTCTACCGGCTCCATGAGCTGTCGAACCAAAGCTCGACTTCATTGACTCAAGAGTTCCCCTTAAAACCCAAGAAGAAGTACCCATAGAACCAGGTATCAAAACAGGTTGTCCAACAGAGGAATATGTGTCTGGAATTTCTGAACTTCCAGGCGGGAATGCTCGTGTAGCACCTTTTCTATGAACAATAACTTTTTTTCTTTGTCCATCAATCAGGTGTTCTTCGAACTTAGCAATATTATGGGCAACATCATATACAAGTTGCATCTCAAGGTCGTTTTCAGACATTTGAAAAATTCTTTCAAATGATTTTCGAACCCAATGAGTTATCATTTGTCGATTTGACCATGCATAGTTAAGGGCCGCGCCCATAGCTCCAATATAATTTTCTGCATCCTTTGAAGTAATTGGTGCACAAGCTAGTTCCCTATCAGGTAGATGAATATTATATTTATGAGCTGAGGATTCAATTAATTTAAGATAATCACTACATATTTGATGACCGAGTCCCCTTGAACCAGTGTGCACTAGCACCATAATCTGTTTTTCTTCAGAAATACCATAAATTGAAGCAGCTTCTTTATCAAATATTTTATCCACATATTGTATCTCGATGAAGTGGTTACCTGAACCTAAGCTGCCTAGTTGAGGAGACCCACGTTTTTTTGCAATGTTTGATACCTGAGATGGATCAGCGTTTTTCATTGATCCGTTTTCTTCACAGAATTCAGCGTCTTTTGTTTGACCGTAACCATTAGCTATAGCCCAATTTACTCCTTCGCTTAGAACTTTATTAAGTTCACCAGTATTCAATCTCAATTTAGATTTACTTCCTAAACCCGATGGGACCGATACATAGAGAAGCTTTAGAAGATCTTTGAGCCGGGATTTTACATCTTGCGCATGCAATGAAGTTCTAAT
>CAYNJB010000190.1:0-2008 GCA_964397515.1 uncultured Nitrosopumilales archaeon
CAGTATTAGCAGGATAAAGTTTCTTATAAATCAGACGGGCAAGTTCCATGTCTTCTTTGTAATCTATAGTCAAGCGAATTTCCGGCCTATTAAGAACACTACCCGGCAAGGCTTCCAGATTAAAAATAGGAAACCGTTCTGGATGATTCCATATAAAGCGAGGAGTATCATCTCGTTCTTTTGGGTCTTTTGCTTCATTAGCAGACGCTTCCAATGCATTAAAGCAAATTACATGCGCATCTATCCCCTCTGGAAATGTAAGTTTCATATCATTAGCGGTATATGCATAGCCTCCCCATTTAATTATACCAACCAAAAGATCAATTAACTCAGGATCATAAAAAGGGCAATCAGCGCCAGACTGAACAACCGCATCTGCATGATACTTCTTAGCAGCTTCATAGACACGACCAAGAACATCATCTTCACTGCCTCTAAAGCAATGAATCGATTTTGCCTGACACAGATCATAGATAACATTATCCTTCTGGTTGACAGATGTAGCGACAACCACTTCATCAACTGTCTTAGCTAATTTAATTCGCTCCACTACCCTTTCCAATAGAGTAACGCCTGCAAGATCCATTAGTGTTTTTTCAGGAAGTCTTGTTGATCCCATTCTGGCTTCAATTATTGCAACAACATTCATTATTTATCGTTTTACCTTTTACAAGTTAATAAAATACAGCAGCTTTAAACGTCACAACCTTCAAGAAAATCGGTAATTCTATTCACTATTCTTTTTTTCCCTTTACCGTCTACAAGGCTTCTTCCTTTAATACTCATCTGTGTTAGTAACGTATTGTTGTTAAGTAGCTGAATCACTGCGTCTTTAATTGCAGACTCGCTAACATACTCTCCAAATCCTAGATTTATTCCAAAACCTTTCTCTTCTAGCCTTTTTGCAGTCTCAACTTCAAAATTTTCCGCACAAACAATCACGCTTGGAACCCCAAGACATGCAAGCTCTAGAATCGTATTTCCTCCTGCACTTATAGCTAAATCAGCCTTTAACATTAAATCTGACAAATCATCATTCCCTTTAACTGTATTAAAGCCACGCGGCGCTTTAGACAACACGTTATTAAGTTCTTGATAATGGGAAAAATTAGGCCCTAAAACTACGTTAATACTAATATTATTTGTAATATCATATAAGGCCCTAACAATCTTTGGCGTATAGCCATAGGTATCACTACCTCCTTGCATAACGAGTATTGTTTTTATTTTACCCTTACTTACATCCTTAGGAATTTCATGTTTTCTTTGAAATGAAGAAGATAATGCTATATATTTAAAATCCGAATATGAATCTGCAATAGGATAAAGGACATTAAAACGAAGAGCTGCCAATGCGGCAGACTCTCCTGTATCATCTATCGTAACTAGAATCTTTGATCTCTTTTTGAATAGCAATGCCTCTTCTTTTAAAGTGTTAATCTGATTTAATATAACCACATCGAAAAACTTAGCATCTAAACATTTTTCTATTTCAGGTAATTTCTCTGCGACCCTAAATTCAAAGCCTTTCTTAGATGTTAACTGCATAGCACTCTGATCGTTATTTATAGCAAATAATACACTATGTCCCCTTTCCCTAAACTCCTCCGCCAAATCTAAAGATGATGTGACATCGCCAATGCCCTGCTTATGACTTCCTTTCGTTTTAAACAACACTCTGAGCTTCATAACCATATAGAATAAACCACCTAAAGCCTTATTGAATCCCGCCTGCAGGCAAAACCACAAAAGAAATTAAAATGACCTAGCCTACTTAAAATGGTCCCAGGTAATAGGCTCATCCTTTTTCAAACTCTTTTTCAATTTCATTCCCTGGATGTCATTAATACGGGAGGGGTGAATACCCCAGGCAGGCCTTTTTATTATTAAATCTTCTTTGGATATTTTGTGGCCACTTTCGAGGTCACGAGCAACTATCACAGACTTGCGAGCGTCTTTTCTCATTAACTTTTCGGAACTGGCAGGACGTTTATAGCCATCTCCCAGG
>CAYNJB010000191.1:0-1967 GCA_964397515.1 uncultured Nitrosopumilales archaeon
TTCTAAGAGAAAAAATAATCAATGACCCACGAGATGCATCTTCAGCAGTGGCCAAACTTGTTCCTTATACAGAGAGATATGTAAGGAAACTATTACCTTCAAAATACAAACACGCTGAGCGTTCCAACATTAATGATGCGGAACTAGTTCCGCATCATGGACGGATTATTGAAGGTAACATCATTTTCAGAGGAGAACACCTGCTCAAGAAAAAAGACTTAGAGATTTCTAAGATCACTCTAAAGCGCCAGTAGATTGGTGCGCTACTAATCTCTAAATGTGCTTGCATCTTTTCCTGTATCTTTCATCATCAGGGATATCTGCTCTGTCAATCAGAATATCTTGAAGGGAAAGGGTGGGTCACTTACCCAAACTATTGTTCTTCACTACAGATACGCGCGGCAAGGCAACTATAGACCCTAGTCGCTTTCATGAGGTCTGAAACCGGAATACCTTCATCCGGACAATAATAAGGCTCATGACCTGGGCCGTAAACTACCGATGGAATACCGCCTTTGCTGACGAGGTATCCTGCATCAGTCCAGCCTGGACTGAAGCTTACTTTGGGTTGGGCGCGTGTGGCCTCGACAACAGCGTCGATGAGATGGTGGACAATAGGATGCCTTTTTGGTGTGATCCAAGCGGCCTTCAGCCCGGGGTCTATATCTTCTGGATAGACTGCAACTTTGGCTTGAGGATCCGAATTTGCCACTTGCGCTATGACTTCTTTTATGTCTACCAGGACTGACTTGTTGGACTTGCCCGGCATATTTCTCACGTCCAGTGTCATTTCACAGTAATCGGGAATATAGGGTGGTGCGTTCTCGTACCCTCCTTTTATGGGCCCTATGTTCAAGTAACATATTGGGCCTCCAAAGAGACTCTTCGTCAGGGCCCTCACTTTATCAGGTTTGAATTTCACGTTATCCAAACCAAGAATCACCTTAGCCATCTTCACCACAGCATTAACTCCCATCTCAGGTGTAGTTGTATGCGCCATCTTCCCCTCAGCAATAAGCTTAATGAAGTGTATTCCTCGATTTCCGATGCCGACTTCGAAGTCTGTAGGTTCGGTAACCACGGCATAATCTGTACGTATACCCCTATCTACTATGGTCTTAGTGCCATTAGTGCTCACTCCTGGCGGCCGTGAATGAAGAGAGACGCATGCAATGCAAAGGTCTCCCGCCAACTTCAGTCCTGATTTCTTCAAAGCATAGCCCGCCATTATCTGTGCTGCAATTCCTGTCTTTTGATCTAAGACACCGTGGCCATACACTACGCCGTCACGAAGAAGACCCTCATATGGTTTTAAAGTCCAACCACTCGAGCAGGGTGGAGTATCAATGTGACCATTTAGCATAAGGCTTGAGCCTGTCCCAGATCCCCGTAACCAAGCTAACACATTAGGAGAATTTTTAGTTGTGTTAATTACCTGGACTTCGAATCCCAATTTATCCAGTCTATCAGCAAGGAAGTCTGCAAGTTTTCTTTCGCTACCTGCTATGCTTGGAATACGGACAATCTCCTGTAGAATCTTGATTACCTCTTTTGTACTCACAGCGTTCAATATCTTACCATAATTAAGCTTCAATTTTACTCATTAACAGATTCTATTGCAGCTATTTATCATATGTGCTTACATAGAGGTATGTCGTATCTCTTTTCTATGCAATCCTCGCTGTACTTAAAGCTCAACAATCCGTGAACAATATATTAGACGGTTTACATATTATTTTGCGATATAATTCATAATTGCCGCCATTATATTGTATTTTTTTGAAGAGTGCTTTAAACAGAATAACATTTAAGTATCCCTTGTTCGAATGATAATGAATTATGACTGTTAAAACACGGTTAATAGCGTTTTCGATCTTAATAACTCTGCTTGCAATGGTTGCCCCTAATGCTGTGGCAGAGGCTCCTAGATATGGTGGAACATGGGTTGTTGCGATTAGTGGTGATCC
>CAYNJB010000192.1:0-1962 GCA_964397515.1 uncultured Nitrosopumilales archaeon
TATTGTTGGGAGTCGATAAAGTCTAAAACTATTAATATTAAATTGATGTATTTTTTCAGTCTTTAATTCTTCAGCTAAATTGACAATTGTAATTGCAGAGAATGGACATTTTTTTACACAGATTCCACAACCTGTGCATAAAACCTCGTTTATGACTGATATGTTCTCAGAATTTAGTACCACGCATTCACTACCTGATTTATTTACAGGGCAAAATCTTACACATTCTGTACCACATTTCTTTGAATGGCAACTTTCAACATCAAGTGCAGCTATTCTATTAACCAAACTAGATCAACCCTATAAAAACGCATCCAAAATATTAGGCAACGTTAATTCTCTAATACATATATCTGTTCTCTTATCTGCCTAATATTGTTTTACTTTCAAGGATTTATCTGCGTCTAATCTACTTAAATCATTTTTTTTTCGAAAGATTCAATAACTCTGATGAGTTCTTCTTTCTTACACTTCAAAGAGTTACTTATGTCCTCCATATCTTTCTCTTTTGAAAACGATAATAATATGTTAAGAAGTAACTCTTCAAATCCATCAAAGCCGTTTTTGTCTATTGCGTCTTTTTTTATTGCTTCGAGTTCAAATAATTTTTGTATTAACTTTCTTTCTATTATCTTAATTGATCTAATCCTTCTCTTCAATGAATATTTCTCTTCTTCGATATCTTCAATATTTTTTAAATCTGTTCTTTTACTTTTATTATTACCCCATATGACTCCGGTTGGGTCTCCAATTTTTATTTCAAACCATTTAATTCCTCTATCTGTTTCTAATTTCGTTTCTACTGCTGTGTTCAATGTGATGATTTGTTTAATTCCAAGAAATTTGTATCTCACGTTATTACTGACTCTAATAATTTTATGTTTTTTCAATGTCCGAAGATGCTTCAAAACTGCTTGAGTCGTGATATTAAGTTCGGCGGTCAGTTCTGGAATGGATCTTGCTCGTAAAGAAAGTAGCTGTATTATCTTCCACCGTATAGGCGAGCTAAAGACTTCTAAGATATCATTATCTCCCATCAATTCAGCTTGATTATAGAATTAGAAAAGCTTATAAACTTTAACTTCTAGTTATTAACCTGTGGTTAAGTTGGATGAAGCTAGGAAGCGTTTCCATCATTTGATGGATGAACTGGACAAAATGATGCAAGATGCTGAAAAAGACATTGAAGAATCTTTACGAAATGCCTTTCAGATGGGGAATAGCATTGAAAATAAACCGTTTGTCTATGGGTTCTCAATGAAGTTAAGTTCTGACGGTGATCCGATAATTTCAACATTTGGGGATATAAACAATGCCGTTGAATGTGTTAGAGAGCCTATTGTTGATCAAATACTTGACGATGCGCGTGGAACTTTAAAGGTGTTTGTTGAGATTCCGGGTGTTGAAAAAGAAGAAATTAAACTCCAAGTTTTTGAAGAAGGGTTAAACATCATTGCTCAACATCGAGATAGACAATATAATACCCAAATTCCTCTTAAGGCAAAAGTAGATCCGACAAAAAGCTCCGCCAGTTATTTAAATGGCGTGCTTGAAATAACGTTTCAAATAAAGGATAAGACTAATAAAGGGTTTAGCGAAATAAGAATTGATTAAAGAGGTGCTGTAGAATGAGTCAAAGCTCTGTAAACCTTAAGGTGCTAGAAGCATACACCCGTGATGTCGGACGAGGTGTTTCGAGGATTGATTATGATGCCATGGATGCAACAGATACTTCGACTGGTGATATAATTGAAATTCGCGGAAAGAGGCGTACAGTATCTAAATGTTTACCATTATATCCTTCTGATGAAGGTAGAGGCGTTATTCGTATTGACGGTCTCATTAGGAGCAATTCTGGTGTAGCCATAGGTGATGCTATTAGCATTCGAAAGATAAAAGCTCCTCCCGCCGAAAAAGTAATTGTCGCTCCATTAGAGGCTATACCTCCAATCGATGAGCGAT
>CAYNJB010000193.1:0-1945 GCA_964397515.1 uncultured Nitrosopumilales archaeon
CTTAGAAGAAGGAGCGCTAGTTTGGGTTCAAACAGGATGCGGAGGTGGATGGGGCAATCCACTCGAGCGTGACGTCGAATTAATACAAGAAGACATCAGAAAAGGCTTTATCTCTTTGAACACAGCTCAAACAGAATATAACGTAATAATTAACCCTGAAACTTTAGCTGTGGACAATCAATTAACACAAGCTTTACGTAAAAGCTAGCATATTTGGATTTTAGTGAGCCGGACCGATGGACTTTGAACCCATTTAGGTTGAAAACAAATTTTTATACACTTGAATAATATTTATCAAAGTCGGTAATTGGTCAATAATACGTTTTTCTATATTTTCTTTATATAACTAATAACCATACTCCTTCTTCAGATATATTAAGTTGGTAAATCCGTCAATCAGACATGTAGTTAAAAGGGATGGGCAAATCGCTCCTTTTAACAGAGAAAAAATATTAAACGCCTTGAGAAAAGCTTTCAACGCCTCTGACCTAGAGAATGATGATTTAGCAAAAAAAATCTCTAATAAAGTAATACAAAACCTTTCAAAGTTGTCTCAAGATCATATTCCTTCTATAGAAGATATTCAAGATCAAGTCGAAAAAACATTAATATCTGAAGGTTTAGATGAAATAGCTAAAGTTTACATTATATATCGAAATAAACGAGCTGAAGCAAGGCATGCAAAAAATTTAGTTGGGGTTCACGATGATTTGAAGCTTTCAGTAAATGCTGCAGTTGTACTTCAAAAAAGATATTTGTTAAAGGATAACAATGGCAACATTATTGAAACACCTTCTCAAATGTTTAAGCGTGTATCAAAAACAATATCCGCTGTAGATAAGAAATTTGGCAAATCTTCTTCTAAATCTGAGAAATTATTTTACAATTCTATATCAAACCTTGAATTTCTGCCAAACTCTCCTACATTAATGAACTCTGGAACTAAAATGGGTCAGTTAGCAGCTTGCTTTGTACTTCCAGTTGAAGACTCTATGACTGGAATTTTTAATTCTATAAAAAATATGGCTCTAATTCATCAATCAGGTGGAGGAACAGGCTTCTCATTTTCTAGGATTAGGCCTATCGGTGATATTGTAAAATCCACACAAGGCATAGCTTCTGGCCCCTTATCTTTTATGAGCATATTTGATGCTGCCGCTGATGTTATTAAACAAGGTGGACGTAGAAGAGGCGCAAATATGGGTGTTTTGTCAGTTGATCATCCTGATATCATGCGTTTCATAGGATCTAAAAGTAAAGAACAATATTTAACTAATTTTAACATATCTGTCGCTGTTACCGATAAATTCATGGAAAAAGTGAGGAACGATGAAGAGTATTCGCTCGTTAATCCTCGCAATAAAAAAGTGGTTGGACACAAATCAGCTCGTGATGTATTCGAATATATGTTAACAATGGCTTGGTCTACAGGCGATCCTGGACTCATATTTATCGATAGAATAAACCAGGCTAATCCAACACCCAATATTGGTAAAATCGAGAGTACTAATCCTTGCGGAGAACAACCTCTCTTACCTTATGAGTCATGTACACTTGGGTCTGTAAACTTAGCTAGAATGGTAAAAAATGATGCAATTGATTGGGAAAAACTCCGTAACACTACAGAACTCGCTGTTCATTTTCTTGATAATGTAATTGATGCTAATAGATATTCGCTCAAAAAAATCGAAATCGTTACAAAATCAAATCGAAAAATTGGATTAGGCATAATGGGCTTCTCTGAGATGCTTATTCAGCTCAGAGTTCCTTATGCCTCAAAGAAAGCTATATCAATTGCTTCTAAAATAATGCAGTTTATCTCCAAAACCGCCATTTCAAAGTCTATCATTCTAGGTGAAATTAGGGGAAATTTTCCTAACTTCAAAGATAGTGTTTGGGCAAAACGAGGTTACAATTTTATGAGAAATGCTACATTAACCACTGT
>CAYNJB010000194.1:0-1918 GCA_964397515.1 uncultured Nitrosopumilales archaeon
ATAGAAAAAGCTATTCGTTTTCGTCCCGATTTGATTGCTTTTTGCTCTATTACTAACCTTTATTCTGCTATCACCAAGATTGCCAAAAAGTTTAAAGAGGTGTTTGATGTTCCGATTATTATCGGAGGAATACATCCGACATCGTTGCCAGAAGAAGTTATTAAGGAAGATTGTTATGATATGCTTTGTGTTGGAGAAGGAGAGGAGGCATTAGAAGAGTTACTGCAGCGATTAAAAGAAAAGAGCTCTTATGCTGACATTAAAAACTTATGGGTTAAAGACGGTTCAGGCAAAATTCACAGAAATCCCAAAAGACTTCTAATTAAATCTCTGGATACCCTTCCTCCTCCAGACAAAACACTTTTTCATAAATACGGAGTTCTCACTTCTAGGTTAATGGTAATGACTGCTAGGGGGTGTCCTTTCACATGCACGTATTGTGTAAACAGTTTTCGCAACGAATTGTATTCGTCTGAAAAATATCTACGCCAGAGATCAGTTCCAAATGTCATGGAGGAACTAATCCACTTGAAAAATACATATAACCCCAAGGGATTTAGATTTGAAGATGATGTGTTTGCTTACAATGTTAAGTGGCTACGTGAGTTTAAAGAAGTTTATCGTCAACATATAAACCTTCCATTTCATTGTTATGTTACGCCTTCAACGGCTAAAGATTCGGTATTAAAAGAATTAAAAGAAGCAGGGTGTTCATCAGTATCGATGGGTATTCAATCTGGCAGTGTTGAAATTAGAAAAAAACTATTAAACAGAAACCATTCGGATGAGTCTATTATCCTTGCCGCCCAAAGAATCAAAAAGTATAAAATAAAGCTTAATACCGAATTTATTTTTGGTTTTCCTGAGGAAACTCCTGCTGACATGTTTAAGTCTCTGGAATTAAATGATCAACTTTCTGCTCATAGCACGTCATCGTTTATTTTTTATCCTTATCCTCAAACATATCTGGCAAAGTACTGTCTGGAAAAAGGATATTTGTCTGATGACAATTACAAATTAATTAAACAAGGTTATGGTTCTTATCATACAACTTGCTTGTTAAATCATGACTACATTAATGAAGTTTATAAATTCAAATCTATTTTACCCGTTTATAATAAAATACCTAAATTGCTAAAGCCATTATTTAGGAAAATTCTAACATTAGAATATGGTTTTCTTCACAAGTTTATCTATTCAATTTCAATTCCGTTACACGACTTTGATGAATTTATTACTAGAGTTAAGGGTATACCGAAAATGATTATCAAGACTAGGAATGCATTAAGAAAATGATTGCGGGAAGAAGTGTACTTGCTGAATTGGGGGGATGTGCCGAATATTTTACAAACCAGAGAGTTTTTGTTACTTCAAATACGCCATTTCCTAGCGGTAAGTACAATCAGTCTGCGTTCAGCTCAAACATTCAGCATTGAATGGATTAAAGATGGACAAAAGATTTTAGCTGTTATAATGACCGCTGAATATCTGCCGGATAAAACAGAGTGTATAACTCCCGATGACTATAAACAACAGCTTGGATTCATCGTATATGAGAAGGGGAAGACAATAACACTTCATTTGTACCGTCCTGTTAAAAGAAGTATTATCGGTACGCCAGAAGCACTCTTAATAAGGCGTGGAAAAGTCAGAGTTAAACTTTACACTGAAGAAAAAAGAATGTTGGCCACAAGAGAGTTAAATGAGGGGGGATATTATTCTGTTAATGGATGGCGGACACTAATTTAAGATGATGGAAGATGCTGTTATTATGGAAATAAAGCAAGGCCCCTATATGGGGATTGAAGATAAAGAGCACTTTGCTTAAGATGATGCCTACTGAACCTCATAATGACAAGACATTTGTTGATCTGAATGACCCAGGAATATCGAGGACGTTAATCCTCTTTGGTACAAG
>CAYNJB010000195.1:0-1896 GCA_964397515.1 uncultured Nitrosopumilales archaeon
AAAGAGTCTAGGCTACTTCTTGGAGAAGCTGATAGACTCTCTAAAATATCGGGTTATCAGCTTAATGCTCTAGCTTATGGAGAGAACAGAGACACTGTTAAAACTTCAGTGGATTTCTTCAATCTAGATACCCTGTATTTTGGATTAAAAGAAAGCTTGGAATACATAGAGCAGGATGCTCCATTGGATTTCTTATCTAAAGTGCACCGCGAATTACATCCTAAATTAACTATTCTTTCATCTTCAATTGCTAGCCATTATTTAGCGACAAATATTGCAGTTCGCTTTGGATATCGTTTCATTTCAAATTGCGTCGATTTTGATTTTGATGAAAATTATTTAAATGTACGAAGATCCATCTTTCAAGGCGTAGCCCATAGCATAGTGAGCATACCGCTTTCTGAGCAGATTGTGGTAACTACAGATTGTACAGTTCTCAATGAACCGGACGTATCAGATATCAAGAACTGCAGTGTTAAACTATTCAAACTTGAGAGGAGCACTAATCCAAAGATAAGAACGGTGGGTTTTACTCGACCGGAATCTGTTGAACTTAACGTAGAGGAATCGGATGTAATCATTGGAGTTGGAGGCGGCGCAAGTTTGCAGCTGGTCGAAAATGATATGCGGAAACTTGCTTTAGCCCTGAAAGGCTGTATTGGCGGTACAAGAGTTGCGGTTGATCTAGGACTCATACCTTTTGAACGCCAAATTGGGTCAAGCGGGCATAATGTTTCATCTAATTGCTACTTCGCATGTGGGATATCCGGTGCATTGCATCATACATCGGGTTTAAGAGAAGTAGATAATATAATTGCGATTAATTCCGATGAAAATGCCCCAATAATGCGCATAGCGAAACTGGCCATAGTTGGGAAATGCGAAGATATTCTTCCTGAGCTCCTAGACCTGATTAGCCACGACGTTTCGGAGAAGACTTAATCCTTGGGGGAACGATTCGATATCTGTGTAGTAGGTGCGGGGATTGCAGGTTTAACTGCTGCGTTTTTACTCGTTAAGAACGGGTTTAAGGTGGCAGTCTTTGAACGTGGGGAATACCCTGGATCCAAAAATGTTAGTGGTGGCATCCTTCAGACACTCGACTTTTCCAAAATATTTGATAATTTTTACAATGAAGCACCACTCGAAAGATACGTCTCAAGACGTGGTATCTTTCTTATGTCTGATCAATCAGCAGTAAACACAAATTTTATTTCTGCTGCAAACGACATGCCGCCTCATAATCACAGCTTTTCCGTAAACAGATCTAATTTTGACCAATGGCTAGCTCAAAAGGTGGAAAAAGCTGGAGGCGTGATAATTACTCGAACCCTTGTAGACGAAATAATCAGGGAAAATGGAAAATTTTCAGGTATATCCACAACAAGGATTGATGGACAAGTTTCTTGCGATGCAGTTATACTTGCTGAAGGTGCAAATTCTAGATTGGCAATAAAATCTGGAATGCAAAAAGCGCATAAACCTGAGAATTTTGTAAATGTATCAAAATTAGTTCTATCTCTTTCAAGAGATATAATTGAAGAACGGTTTACCCTTGAAGGAAATCAAGGAGCATCGTTAACATTCTTAGGATACCCTAATTCTCTTATGTCATCGGCCTTTATTCATACCAACAAAGAATCCCTATCAATAGGCATTGGTGCATTTCTTGACGACTTAGTTAAGAAGAAGATCAGAATAAGCACTTTAATGGATGGCTTCCTGAAGCATCCAATAATTAGACCCCTCATATCCGGAGGAGAACCAATCGAGTATTCAGCACACATGATACCTGAAGGAGGTGTCAGTCCGAATCTTGTTGCTGATGGACTACTTGTCTTGGGTGATGCAGCGGGGCTCATTAATCCCAACCCCGTTTTTTTTGAAGGTATGAAT
>CAYNJB010000196.1:0-1892 GCA_964397515.1 uncultured Nitrosopumilales archaeon
ATAAAATACCTAAACATAAGAAAACTCCCATAGCTTTTATTAAAGAATACTATTTTGACTATATGGATAAACAAGCTACTGCGGGTGCTCCACTACCTACAAAAAGCAACTGGACTAAAAGAAAAGCACAGTATGATAAATCATACTTTCGCAACTATCTAATACCCTTTATTCAAGAAAATAGAATAGGTTGGAATGATTTTAATTTTAAAAATATGGAAGCTTTTGTTGATTATATGAGAGGCAAAGGTTTGTCCGATCGGTCAATACAAATCAAAAAAGGTTCGTTTAATCTTATGTTCCGAGAGGCTATCAAATATGAACTAATGTTTGATTTACCTAAATATCCTAAACTCCACGATGCCCCTAAAAAGCACGGTATCAGAATAACTGCTTATGGTAGAGCAACAGATGAAATGATTATGGACTTAATTAAATACTGTCAAGAAAATGATACAACTTGGCAAAGACATTTAAGGCTCAACTGGCTATGGATATTGATAGATACAGGAATACGTCCGTTTAGCAAATCCCCATTTACTTTTGATGATTTAATAACAACAGATGATGGTATTTTATTCTGGCGGAAAGAAAAGTTTGGTGAATATAGAGCACAAGGTGGAGCAGAAACTAAAAAAGCACTATTAAACCTGCGGACTATGTATTTATCGCGAGGTATCCAGCCTAAACATATATTAAGCAATCCTGACGGTTCAAAAGCATTAACTGTTGATACATATTTAAGAAAAGCGGTTAATGCGGTTTGGGGTAAGCGAACTGATATAGATGGTAGAAAATATAAAGCTTATAGCATTAGAAAATGGCACATCAATAAATGTAAAAATAAACTTGGAGAGCCCCCTGATAACGTAGCTAATAGAGTAGGGCATTCATTAGCAACATTACTTGAATATTATGCTGACCCAAGTGATGTAGAGTATTCGCGACCCAAAGGCTTAACAGATAGTATAAAGGAGAAAAAAGGAGCTATTTCTAAACTCGCTTAACTTAATACTTGATTGCGCGTGGGTTTTTACTCTATCTTTAAGATATGGATAAAGAAAGAGCAAAGTTTAAAGCAGAGGCTGGTTCCTTATTTAAAGAGGCTTTAAGCGAGAGTATTATACGAAGAATATATAAGTTGCATATAACATCTCCATATCACCAACTTCTATTCATAGAGACTATGGTAGATGTATGGGATATCTCCTATGCCAGTTTATCCAGAGCCATTAGAATAGAGGTAAAAGATAAAGAAAGTGAAGCCTACACAGAGGTTAAAGGCTTGGATAAAGGTTGGGGAGAGTATAGTGAGACCAGCACAGATACTTCCTACACAAAATGTATTTCTTGCCACAAGAAATTAAATAAACCCTGCTTTACTATAAATATGGATGATATTACTTATATAAGGAAAAGAAGACACCAGATGGGAACTGGAAAAGGAGACAATCATAAAAATATACAATCACCTAAAATTAAACAGATTGACGACATAATAAACTCTCTTGACGAATATCATCTTGATGGTGAGATGAAAAGAAATATTAAAGATAACTTCAAAGATTTAAGACCAGAAATATTGACACTATTCGCAGGTATTTTAAGAGCCAATAATCACCCTAGACAGCGAATACCACAAAAGGAAACTTTAATAATGGGTCTTCTTAATTTAATTCCGGAGAGAGAGCAAGCTATTTTTAAATATGGAAAGCCACCTAAATATGGCAGTAAAATAAATTATAAAGACTATTTCGTTTTTTGGAACTACGCTTCCAGACTACGATATTTTGACCTAAAAAATATGACAACCGATTTGGAAATAGTTGATACAGATGATACAGATGATCCTTTTACATCTGATATAAGGAACTATGTGCTTCAACAGACTG
>CAYNJB010000197.1:0-1870 GCA_964397515.1 uncultured Nitrosopumilales archaeon
ACACCAAATGATGTTTTCTCCTTGTTGATATCTTCAGATATTAACCATAAAGGTTATCCTGAATCTCTTCGATTAGCTCATCATCTGTCAATTTTCAATAGTTTGGAAACATTCTCACTCAAAATACTATCCCTTGGGCGTACTGATGTGTATCCTGAACTTGGAAATCTAAGATTGATGCTTCTAGGATCTTTCTCGCCAAGATAGTGATCAAAATGAGGGTTTTTGAAAAGAACGATGACGAAATTCTTGTCCTAGCAAAACGCCCATCAAATGTCAGCATAGGTGATTTTTTGCTCATAAAAGATGACCATGAATCTATAGGTGTATTAATTCAAGTGCTTGATGAATCTTTTATAAACGTGGAAGGAATTGCAGCTGAAACAATTAGGGAGGAAGTCATAGAAGGTCAAATTGAGGTGGTCGAAAAATATGGAGATGATGCCAATCTTATCTCAAATCAAATTCGAGATCTAATTGTTTTGAAATGTAAAGTTAGAGGATGTATTAACTCCGGCGTTTACATACCCAATGTAAATATTTTACCTTCAAGAGTCTTCTCAAGAATCGAACAAATAGGGATAAACGAGTTAATGGGCCTAGTAGGAATCGCCGGAACGCGTTTTGCTCATATTGGTAAAACTTTGAAAGGTGAACCTATATCTATTCCTCTTGAATCATTAGATGGTCATTTATCTATAATTACTGGGAAAAAAGGTTCAGGAAAGTCACATTTAGCCAAGCTTCTTATCAAAGATCTTGTAAATAATGGTGCAAGAGTAATCGTCTTCGATATTAATGATGAGTATAGCGGTCTAAGATATTTTGCAGATGGTTCTCCATCGGCTCTGTCTAAAAAAATATTAAGATTAGATCCTGGAAAGAATCTCAGTTTTTCCATCGCATATTTAGGGAAGAAAGGTTTAGTTTCAATTCTAAGTCATGTTATGGATCTACCTGGAACTTCTTTGAGGGAATTTCTACGAATCTGGGACACCGTTGAAGAACGCGGGCATGTAACTATCCGTTCTTTAATGGATACAATAACATCTTGGAGATGCAATGAATTTGTCCGTGACGCTCTTATCTCAAGATTCGGCTCCCTCATATCGTCTAAACTCATCACAGATAATCCTAAAGAGTCAATCACCATTAATGGTATATTCGCCCAATTAAAAAGTGGCGGTGCTCAAATAATAGTTCTGAATCGTTGCTCTAGTCTAGTTAGAAGAATAACCGTAGAACTACTTTTATCCAAAATGGCTGAGGTAGTCGAGAACACTCGTGCCCCTCCAATATTTCTATTTGCTGAGGAAGCTCATCTGTATCTTAGGGACACTTATTGGGATGATTTAATTACACGAATGCGGCATATTGGAATATTCACAACTCTTGTGACTAATCAACCTGATGCAATTCAAGAAACTATTTACCGCCAAGCTGACAATATTTTTCTTTTCAATTTCTCGAGTGATAAGGATTTAGGAACTATCGCTCAAGCAAGCATGGTTGATAGTGATTCAATAAAAGTATTCGCCAAAAGTCTCCCACCTCGGCACTGTCTTGCCTTAGGTAAAACAACCGGTGAGCTTCCTATTATTTTTCGTTCCGCCCCATCTGATGTTCAATCCTTAGGGGAAACCAGACTTTTCTTCCAGGATCTCCAAAATTCACATTCTCCCCCAAAAAAACAAGATTTAGCTTTAGTCAGCCTATCTAATTCGGCAAAAGTTTAATAATTATATGTCAAATGACAAAAACATGGTGCTAACTTCTAATGATCTTTTGATGAAAATCGCTGGGTCTGTGGTTATCAGTTCAACGCCTGGTTTAATTCTAAAATCGTGGAGGGAACGATTAAAAATCAAAC
>CAYNJB010000198.1:0-1831 GCA_964397515.1 uncultured Nitrosopumilales archaeon
AATAATCTACTTACTATGGGTAGTAGAAAGATATATATTTCTTTCCTTACCCACACTATTAGGGGTCAGTAGAACCTTGAACAAACAAGACGAAGCTTATCGCATCACCGAGAAGGAGACTGCAAAAGAAGATATGATCTCGAAATTAAAAAGGTTGGGTTTAACAGGGTATGCATCAAGATCACTAATTACGATTTTAGAAAATCAGCCTTTATCGGCTACATCTATCTGCAATTTAACTGGTATACCTGATTCAAAGATATACTATGCTCTGAAAGAACTCGAGGAACGCAGTTTGGTTAGCGTGCAACACGGGACACCAAACCTGTATAGGGTGACTGATGTGAACAGTATTTTAGAGAATATTACTCGACAAATCGATGAAGATCGGGCTGAGAAGATTGCCACAGTTACATCTCTTAAACGACAATTAGAGCCCTTAATCAAAAAATCAAAGCAGGATGTTGCAGTCGAGTTGGCGTATATAGTCAAAGGCTTCAGAGGTGTATCTGAAACTATGAAGGAAGTAATTTTTGAGACACGATCTGAATTACAAATCATGGTATCATCAAATAAGCTTCTTGAATCTATTTTAGTGGCCCTTAAAGATGCAAAGACACGAAATGTTAACATCGACCTTTTTGTAACTGAAGATGTAATTCAACATAAATCTTTAAGAAGTTGGTCACCTAAGAAATTGCTCTGCGACTGCGATATTATTATATCTGATTCCGCAAAAGTTGTTACCGCTTCACAAACCCAGAGTGATGATTGCTATGCCATTATTACACAAGATCCTACTATAATCCGAATAAGTAAAGACTTCTCTGTTAGTCCTCAATGTTCTTGTTCTTCATGCTGAATTTGTATGAATGTACAAATTGCAGTTCCAGATTAGTTTTAAAAAACGTTTTATGACTAATCTAAGAAATAATTTGCGTTAGTTATTATACAAGCTATATTTATTTAATACTATCCGTAACTGATTTATATTTAATT
Source organism: uncultured Nitrosopumilales archaeon (assembly GCA_964397515.1). GTDB lineage: Archaea > Thermoproteota > Nitrososphaeria > Nitrososphaerales > CAYNJB01 > CAYNJB01. The sequence goes on from CAYNJB010000198.1 coordinate 1,000, forward strand.
TTAGTTGTGTGAACCTATTGTCTTTCAAGAAACCAAATATTCCCGCAAGTCTAAAATATTCAAAGGTTCCTCTAAATCGGATCTTAGAGGATTCAGCTCAAGAGTTTCCAAATCGGTATGCTGTCATCTTTGAAGATTTTTCTATAACTTATTCTGATTTGAATTCTTTAGCTAACCGTTTTGCTAACTCTCTGAAAGACTATCTCCACGTTAATAAAGGTGACCGAGTAGTGGTATTCCTTCCAAATCAGCCTCAATTTATTATTGCCTTTTATGGGATAATCAAGACTGGCGCCATAGCTGTTCTTTTAGATGCTATGAGCAAAGAACGAGAACTGTATCACTTCCTTAAAGATTCAGGTGCTGAGACAATAATTACCTCTGAGTATCTCTGCCCAATTGTAAATCAGGTGCAAAGAGATTTGAAATTAAAAACTGTGGTAGTTTGTAAACCTAATGATAACGTATCCGTTTCCAAGTCAATTAATAAATCGGAAATGAATTATATATTGAAAAACGGGAATGTTTCTTTACTTGAACTCATCTCAGCTTCAGAGCCTCACCATCCAAAAGTAAATATTGACCCAAAAGACGTTGCTACAATTATGTATACCGGTGGCACAACAGGTTCACCTAAAGGCGTTATGCACACCCATTACAACCATGTAGTTACAGTAACCCAGCAATCTACTTGGTGGGGGCTAGGTAAAGGTTGTGAGACCGGCGGTCTTTTCATTCCAGTCACACATGTCGGTGGTTTATGTTGCTCATTGAATATGTTGATACATATAGCTGGCACCATCGTGCTGATGCAACGATTCGACCCCAGTCA
>CAYNJB010000199.1:0-1830 GCA_964397515.1 uncultured Nitrosopumilales archaeon
CATAATTTGATCCATCTTTCGATTTGTACTTTGTAATTATTTTGTCAAATTCGTTTGTCATCTGCATACTTTTCTAGTTCTTTACTTATAATTGTTCATGAACTTAATAGTAGCTCTAATTTTGACTGCGATTATTACAATATGGTTACTAATTTTAGGAGTTAAGACAAACTGGTTTGGGATCAGCTCAAAAATGGTCCTTGGTGCATCTGATAACATATCGGCTGTCCCTATGAATGTCTTGAATTCCAGTAATGTTGAATCAGCACCATTAATTAGTGGAAAACAGCATAATACAATTGGTCTGACTACAATAAACGGTATAGGCGTAAAAAGGGCAGAAAAACTCCAAACCCTAGGAATACACAATGTTGAAGACCTATTAAACGCGTCTTTGGACGCTCTCTCTAATAAAATGAACATATCTTCAAGAACGCTTTCTAACTGGGTTAACGAAGGGAAAACTCTGTCCTAAATACAGTTAATAAAAAACATCTAATAAAAAGTGGAAGGACCAGATTTTAGTAACCGAATCTGGTCTTTAATCTATCGTATTTTCTAGGCTATTTATTACTTGTAATGATCTTATCTTAGTATTCAGCGGGATAGATGTGTCTACCTGTTCTTAATTCAGGTGGCCACAGTATTACTCTTTCATCGTTTTGCCATTGAACTGGGATAGCTTTGATCAAGCTTGCTCCTTCTGCTTTGAATTTCGGATCATTTAGGAACCAAGGCCCTGGTTCATGCTGAGCTCTATGTGGCCCTGCGATTGTCATCATATACATTGTGTCTAATGCTTTTCTGATCTTTTCTTTATCTAATGAACCTGCTACCATTATGCTTTTTGCGGCTATTTCTAGTCCAAAGAACGCGTTTGTTACAAATGGGAAGTCGTAATCGGTGTAACCTGCTTTCTGTTGAAGTTCGTTGTAGAACGCTTTGCTCCATACACCTTCATATGGTAGATCTTTGTGCCAGTATACATCTGCTGTGACGTGGTTTTTGATGTCGCCCATTGTTTCTGCTACTGGGCCGAGGGCTCCGAAGCATGCATGGAAATCTTTAGGTTTAAATCCTAGGTCACTAGCTTGTTTCCAGAACACTGCCTGAAGAATGCCTACTGGATCACAGATGATGCAAACATCTGGGTTCATATCTTTTAGTTTGGTTATTATCGCTGTAAAATCTGTTGTTGCAAATGTGTATTTTTCTTGGCCTAGGACGTTGAACCCCATTCTGTTGGCCATCTCCATTCCTCCTTCGTTCACCTCATTTCCGAACTCTTCATCAGTATTTACAAAAGCTATGCTTTTCGCCTTCCCTCCGTCTTTCAACATCTCAAGATAATTTGTTAACCATTTGGGCATAATGTCGTTTGATCCAAAAACCCAGTCTTTGTTGAAGATTGGAACTTCAGCTGCTTGTAAGTCTACTTCTGGGACTCCGTAATTCTCAGCTAAAGTAGATGCGGGTATTGCGTTAACTGATGTGAAAGGACCCATTAACATGTCAACTTTATCTTCGGTTATGAGTTTTGTATAAAATTTTCCAACTGTTGGAGGATCACTTTTATCATCGTACCAAATAAATTCTACCGGGAGATGTCGACCGTATTCTTCAACATAAATTCCGCCATATTTCTCATTAAGCATTTGAGCCCAAGCGTTATACATATCTCCTTGTTTTGATACGGACGCGGCGAACATACCCGTTACTGACACTGTTGCTCCTATCTTGATTGTTCTAGGGGCTGGTTCAGGCCCTCCTGTAACTGTTTGTGTTTGTGTTTGTGTTTGTGTTTCAGTCTTAGCTGCTCCTGTCACTGTT
>CAYNJB010000200.1:0-1804 GCA_964397515.1 uncultured Nitrosopumilales archaeon
GGTTCTAGATAAGGTAATTATTGAGTGGGAGTAAGTAAATCGTCTGAAACCCTTATAGAATAAGGATTCTTCTCATACCTAAATCCTAACGCCAAGTCTGGAGCTGACGGTTTTTCACATTTTCTCCACGTCTCAATCGTGTAGCTCTATATCTGCTAACTTTCTTCGTCGTTTCTCTTCATCTTCTGTGAGTTATGTGCGACTTGGGTTAGCTTTTTCAATGTGTTTTTATAGCAACTTATAGAAGTTCCTATTCGGTTCTTAAAAATTATCTAACTATTCATTGATAGTCGTTATTAAATCGTTAATCACTAGCTCGGCTCCACTCAAAGTAAGATGATCCCCATCATCATACAAGTTAACCTTATTAGCCATACTCCAACATTTTTTACTGTCGCAAAAATGCCTATTGGTTGTGACATATTTGATATTTGGATTTACTCTTAGGAGTGAAAACAACAAATCATCAACTTCCCTTTTGCGAGGAAGGTAGCTTGAATAATCCATGTGGCATCGACTACCTTTAGCCCTAAAAACAGGCATCCTAACTTCAGTACATCTGACAGGGGAAAAATCTATATCTGGATGATCTTCAATCAAATAAATTTTTCTTGTTTTATGACCTACATTTTTAAAAAATCTATTAGCATTCTTTAAAAATGAACTCGCATCATGCTCTGTAATGTCATCTGAAATACGATAACCAACGCCTCTATAAGAAAACCCGCCAGACGCTAAGTAACCCCAATAACCAGCCAATATCACTGTTTTTATCTGAGGATTTGAGTCAAAAAAATCATAAAGATCGTCTTGTAAGTTATTGCAGTCGTTAGAATTTAGAAGATAATCATTTACAAAAGGAAGGCAGTTCGTTCTTCCAATAGTAATTATGGACTCATTTGGATATTGCGCTATCAGTGCTTCATATAGCACTATACTATGAGAGTCGCCAATTAACGCGATCGTTGGGTCCAATATAAGATTAGATAACCGACAATTCTTGAACTGATTTAGTGTAGGATATTTTTGTGTGCAGTAGCTATTTTGTTGAGCAATATTTCTGTGGAAGTTATTATCGCTATATTCGAATCTCTTACTAAATCCTTCACTTGAATATCCAGCAAAACCGAAAATTAAGAACGATATAATCCCAATAATTGAAAACCCTAAAACGCCTCCTGCACCTATTTGTCGCTTGTTACGAAATGGTTTTTCTACAAATCTCCAACTAAAATAAGCTAAGAAGAAAGCAACCAGGATGGTCAAAGAAGACTCTAGCACACCGAATTGAAACCAAAGAATTTCTTTAAATGCAAACAATGGATAATGCCATAAATAGAATGAATAACTGATTAGCCCTACACTTACGAACACTTTAGTAGATAACAGCTTTGCAACGAGCGTGTCCTTGTGCGCATACAACACGAGCAACACAACACCTAACACTGGAACTAGAGCGTATACACTAGGGAAAGGTGTGTTCTCATCATAAGCAAAGATAGAAAAGACAATTGCAGCCAATCCTATTAAAGATAATGCATTGTTTTTATTAACACCCTTACTTTTAACAATAAACGCTGCTATAGAACCAGCGAACAATTCCCAAGCACGTGTCGGTGCGAGGTAAAAGTTTGCAGTTGCGCTATTACGCCATCCCCATTCACTTAGTAGCAAGCTGATTGCTGCCATAACAACAATCATCCAAAACACTCGATTCTTACCAAAGCGCCAAGCAAAGATTAAGAAGATTGGGAATAAAACGTAGTACTGTTCTTCTACAGCCAGGCTCCAAGTATGCAGCAAA
>CAYNJB010000201.1:0-1801 GCA_964397515.1 uncultured Nitrosopumilales archaeon
AGCTTGGAAAACGCGCCTCCTGTTATATGCGCTAATCCTGATATTCCATCTATTTTACTCAACATCTTTAATACCGGTTTCACGTATATGTTAGTTGGCTCTAGTAGTTCTTCGCTAATTGATCTTTGAAGTGGCTCAATAATATCGTTAACACCGTATTTCGGAAACATGATTTTACGTGCTAAAGTTAACCCATTGGAATGAATACCTGAACTATTTACTCCGATAATTGAATCTCCCTGACGAATGGCGTCTCCCGTTATTACTTTATCTGTGTTCACCGTTCCTACAACCATCCCCACTAAATCGAAAGTCGTTTCACCTCCAGATAGGAGTTCAGGTAGTATAGCTGTTTCTCCTCCAATAACTGCTACACTGGCTCTTTTTGCGCCTTCTTCAAGTCCAAGTGTTATTTCTTTGATAAGCTGTTGATCCGGCTTTTTAATTGCTAAATAGTCTAAAAAGGCGATTGGTTCAGCGCCCATGCATATGATGTCATTAACGTTCATGGCGATGCAGTCTATCCCAACGGTGTCAAATTTATTGATCATTTGCGCAACTAGAACTTTGGTTCCAACTCCGTCTACATGGAGAGCTAAAGCTTTTCCTCCTCCTATGTCAATTAGCCCTGCGTAATGCCCTATTTTCTGAATTACCGCGCCTTGTTTTCCCTCTCTTTGTTTAAATGTTCTAAAAAGAATTTTTGCGATTTCCTTTTGTCTCAGCTTAACTTCTTGAACATCAACTCCTGCTTCAGCGTAGGATGAGGGTTGACCCATTTTTTTAACCTACGTTCTCAAACGGTTTTCCAGTAATTGTCTCATAAGCTATTGTATACCTGTTTTGTGTTTCATTTATTAACGTTTGAGGTAAACTGGGGATTTGTGGGGATATCCCTTTTTTTATTGCGTTCTCAATAGAATCACGATACTTTTTCTCTATTAACCAATCTCTTATTATTTGTTTATCATAGCTATCTTGTGTTTTACCCGGCTTATACTGTGATCTTAACCATAATCTGAATTCGTCTGGGCCAACTGAGTCTGCTAGCAGTATATTTCCTTCTTTGTCTTTTCCGAATTCAAATTTTACATCCGCTATTATGAACCCCGCTTTAAATGCTATTTGCCGCATTTCTTTGTATAAGCCTATAGATGTTTCTTGGAGATCATCAAATTCGGTGGAAGATACGATTCCATTTGATGTTGCCTCTGTTTTTGATATGGCTCTATCTTTTATATCTGACTTTGTTGTTGGATCAAAAAACGGTTCTTTTAGCTCGCCTGCTAGTTCTATTTCAGTTCCAAGGTTAACTTTGCCTTTATTGACTCGATCGTATAAACTACCATAGTTATAACCTCTGACCACGCATTCCATCTTAATCATTTCCAGCTTTTTCACAACCATCTTGTTGTTGTCTATCAATTTCACGAAGTGGTTTGGGTAAGTTAATGTTTGAAACCAAAACTGTGCGAATTTACATAATATCTCTCCTTTTCTCGGTATTATTGAGGGTAGTATAAAATCAAAAGCTGAAACTCTATCTGAGAATTCAAACATTAAATGGTCTTCATCGTATTCGTAAATATCTTTAACTTTTCCTCTTTTAGATAATTTATGGGGGGTCTTCGAGTTTCCCATCATTTTTTGGTCCTTCTATATTGGTGCACTCTTTTAGCTATAGCGTTGTCTTTTACGCCTAATATTTCGGCGGCTAATAAAGCACCGTTTTCAGGGTTGTCAACTCCCACACAAGCTACTGGAACTCCTTTAGGCATCTGAATAATTGAGAGTAATGAGT
>CAYNJB010000202.1:0-1797 GCA_964397515.1 uncultured Nitrosopumilales archaeon
TAATTGACACTAGATTAACTAAATCCTTAGTTTTAGTTCTATCAATGAAAACAAGACTACCTGATTCTGCATTGTGAGGTGCAGAAACAGAGGTTATTTGATTGTCTTTGTTGCCTAACAACTCTATTTCGTCACCTAACGATTCAATTAGATAATTTAGGGTAATTTTTTTTTGTAAATTACGTGGGAAACTTGTTTTCATCAACTCTGTATTTTCAATAAGATTTGTGCTACGCGGTTAACCCCCTCTCCATCAATTAATTTATTACGCTTCCCTCTACTACAATTAAGCATTTGTGATTTTACTGCCTTTACGAGGTCATGTATTTTCAGGGATGATATATGTCCCAAATTCAAAGCTTCTCCAATATCTTCCCAAGCTTGTGCATGTTCAATTTGGTTACCTGCAATAGGTATAACTATCATTGGCACATGAAAAAAAGCTAATTCGGGTAATACTCCACCTCCAGAACAAATTGCCATATCACTGCTAGCCATTATATCTGGTAGATCAGAGGGGTCTGTAAAATGTTGGATGCGTTCGGAGTTCTTCTCTTTAATCCACTGAATGATGAAAGATTTACGTGGGTTTTGTGATCCAATAACCACAAGGAAGCAAACATTTTCCGTTAAACTAGTTAGCAGGCTTTCCAGCACTAATAGAATAGCTCCACGATCATCTGCTCCACCAAAAATAATTAGGATTTTCTTTTTAGAATTTTTTGGAAAAATAGATGTACATTTCAGAAACTCCTGTCGGATAAGAACAAATTTAGAACCAAGTAAAAGTATAGGGTCAGGATGACGGATAACCTTTTGATAGTTTAATTGGGGAGCATCAGGCCGAACGTTGAGTATAACATCCGCCCATAAGGGTCTGTCTGCCTTACCGTCGAATTGTAACCAATGCAACCCATTGCATCTCAAAGTTTGCTGATAAAGTTAGAAGAAAAGTTGAAGATGTGGCAAGAAAACAGAATATTAGAATTGAAGTAACGATTGAAGGCTCTGTAGAGAAAGACACATGGCTTCAAAGCGAGGCGGACATTGACATCTTCCTATTAGCTCCGGAAAACGTTGATAGAAAAACACTTGAGACAACATATCTGAAGACCGCTAGAAAAACCCTCACCGAACTAGAGTTACACCCTATTGAGAGATTCTCTGAACATCCCTATGTAGAAGCATTCACCAAACGGAAGATAAAACTCGATCTTGTTCCATGCTTTAAAGTCATTCCGCCAAAATGGAAAAGCGCAACAGACAGAACCCCCCACCACACCGAATACGTTAAAACTCATCTAAAACCAGAGCAAAAATCTGAAACACGAATTTTAAAACGTTTCCTGAAAGGTATTGGAGTCTACGGAGCTGATATTAAAACTAGAGGCTTCAGCGGATATCTAACCGAACTATTAATCCTTGCATACGGCAACTTTACAGATACATTAGAAAACGCTTCAAAATGGACTATTCAAGAAAGAGTCGATATAGAAGGCTACTATGACATAGTAAAGAAAGATATCGAAAGATTATTTGATAGCCCACTGATATTCATTGATCCAGTCGATAAATATAGAAATGTAGCAGCCGCCGTGGCTAGAAACAGTTTTGATATCTTCAGAACCGCATCAAAAGTTTTCTTAGAAAAACCAAACATAAACTATTTTTACCCTAAAAAAACAACACCTTACAAACCGGAATATTTATCAAAACTTATCAGCGGAAAGCATGCTCACTATATCTTTCTAAAAATTAACAATGTTCAAGGACCGCCAGATATAATCTGGGGGCAAC
>CAYNJB010000203.1:0-1788 GCA_964397515.1 uncultured Nitrosopumilales archaeon
CCCATCAGCTAATGATTCTATTACTGTAAAGATGTATGCTGGGCCACTTCCTCCTAACCCTGTCATTACATCCATAAGTGATTCATCTATTGTTATACTGCTCCCTACGCTTTCAAACAGTGTCTTCACTACTTCTAATTCATTTTCTTCAACTAAACTGCCTTTTGTTAGAGAAGTTGATGCAGCTTTAACTGTTGCGCAAATATTAGGCATAGCTCGGATAAATTTATTTGCAGGTAAGATATTTTCTAAAAAGCTGATTTTTACTCCTGCAGCTATAGATACAATAATCGTTTGTTTAGATAAACTATGTTCAATTTCAAGTAATACTTTTTGGATTTCTTTTGGTTTTACTGCAAGTATTACAACATCTGCTCCTGAAACAGCTTCTTTGTTGTCGCTTGTTGACTTAAAACCTTGTCTTGCCAATTCTTCTATTCCCTTTGGTGTAATCTCTGAGACGCTGACATTATTTTCTTCTAATGTTCTAATCCCTTGGGCGAGCGCCATCCCCATTTTGCCGCCTCCAATAATAGCGATTTTACGCATCTTCTATATCCCCTCAACTGTCTTCCTTAGCGCGATTACTCCATCCTTCATATGTAGCTCATATGTATCGTTTACTTCAAATCTAATCGATAATCTCTCATATTCCTGCTCTGATAGAAACAGCGTCATTTTCGGTAAAATAATTTGCGGACTATTTGGGAAGACTCCTATGGATTGGAATTGACCAAGTATCCCTTTAACGAGTTTAGCCTCATCAGTTGATCCAGCGTTTCCATATTGGGTTCTAGCTCTTATCTCAACGAGCTCGATCTGCTTCCCAGGTTGCCCTGTGTCTGGATCATTTATTGAAGTTATTTTCTGTATTCTGACTTTTGATATTTCCGGCAATTCAGACCAACTCCTTTGATCAGTAAGCCCACAAAATTAAGGTTCCGGCGACATACCTTCTACTTCATCCTTTTTCTCTTCCTCATTCTCTATTAAATGAGTATTCTCGCGAGCGATCATGTAAATGAAAAACATCATTAAAAAAGCGAACCATGGTTCAACTGATCTTGGGACAAGTAGGATCCCTAAATTCAATAGGACAAAAGTAACTATATCCCCTTTCTTTCTACAACTTAATGCAAAGAAAGGTAAAGCCGTGACAAAGAAATATTTGTATGTGCCCCTTGGAAACAAGAATATGAATAGCAGTAACGAGTAGGCTAAATACTTCACCAAATCGTTCTCATTTAATTTCTTTATTCTTGAAAATAAAAATAAAAATCCCACAAATACAGCTGAGATCACATATAGCAGATTTTGTCTAAACTTAATCGCAATTTCAGGAAACCCCAAATCCCCAAAAACACTCCCTAAATGTGTTGGTTGAGTTATATCATATTTCCAAACTGTTAGATCATCGGGCGCGTAAGGGGAGGGTGTAGGAATCCCCGGAAAACCTAATGCCCATAAATAAACATCGGGATACCACACCAAATAAGGAAGTGACGCTAAAGTAACTACTGTCAATATAATCAACAAAAACTCTGCAGACTTCCTCCGAGAAGACCATCGATAGACAGCAAACAAGATAAACGGTGTTGCAATCAAAATTGTCTGTTTATATGCCAGAGCTATTCCTAAAGCAATAGCTGCGAACCTGAATTTCCTCAAAATAACTAGATATAGCGATAATAGAAGAAAAAAAGTTGAAGGCGGGGGATTCAACCAAAAAACTGCATCATACCATAATAATACTGGTGACGCTGCTATCATCACACCTAATAAAAGTGG
>CAYNJB010000204.1:0-1785 GCA_964397515.1 uncultured Nitrosopumilales archaeon
GTCCCATAAAATATCCTTGATAGAATGCATCTCTCCAATAGATATCAATATAATCTCTTTCACCTACTGAACGAATGCTTGTAAATCCATGCCGAATACCATCCATTGCGTTTAAACCAGCCCGTATCGTTGCAGATGGAATTGACTCATTATCTTGCACTCGATTTGGGTCAGGTAAAAGTGCTGTAAGATGCATATGGACATTCCAAAGCCCTGGTAAGATATAGGCTCCATTAAGATTTATCACCTCTGTATTCTTATCTTTATTTTTTTCTTTATACCCTCCTTTTTTAATTGATATAATTTTTCTCCCTTCAATAATGATGGTCATATTTTTCTGTAATCTTTTATCGGCACAGCTTATAATATTGCATTTAGTCAATACAATTTTTTGAGGATGGGGCTTTTCACTAGTACTGGCTTCAATAATTGAAAAACCTTTAACCAACAGAACAAGTAAAAACAAATAAAAATATCGAAAAATTAAAAACATTATTAATTACTCCTATGTAACACCAGTACTCTGGTTATTTTCATTAATGCATATATTGTCCACCATTAGCATAAAAATTTGCACCAGTAGTAAATTTTGCATCAATAATACTTTGAACCATATGAATTATATCTTCAAACTCACCTAATCTTCCCATAGGAAGTGTCGCCAATTCTTTTTCTAAGCCATCATCAGTTTCTAGGTCATACCTATCAATTACTTCTCTTGTCCTTACTGATCCCGGCACAAGACAATTCACCCTAATTCTAGGTGCAAGTTCTAGTGCCATACACTTTGTTAATGCAAAAATAGCTCCTTTTGCACTGCAGAAATTTGCACCATTCTTCCGTCCCATCTGGCCGCATGCAGCTCCAATATTAAGTATTAATCCTTCTCGATCTGTATTATGGGCAACATACTCTTGGCCACAAATAAAATGTCCTTTTAAATGTGCAGCAATTACACTGTCCCACATATCATCAGTAATTTCTGTAAAAGGTGCATCCCTATTTATCCCTGCAAAATTCATGAGGATATCTACCCGCCCAAATTTATTAATGGCGTTGTCAAACATACTTTCAACTTGTTCCCGATTTGAAACGTCAGCCTGAGAGAATAATACTTTATCTTTATTTCCCAAAGTGGGATTATTATTAATTAATTCCTGCATATCTTTATCAAAAAAATAGTTCACCACTAATCGGAATCCTTCAGATACAAAATATTTAGCTAATTCAGAGCCGAGTCCTGTTGAACCGCCCGTGATTACCATAACTCTTTCTTCGTTCATAAACCAATCTCCTTCAAATATTATTTTTAATGATTAATCAATAGATATTCTATATTTATCCAGTGCGTCATCATCAATCTCTACTCCAAACCCAGGACCATTAGGTACATCTAAATATCCATCAATAGCCTTTATAGGTTCTTTTAAAATTGATCCATCCACCTGTGTTAACTCAGTGAACTCACTGGCAATAGGATGTACGCGCATTGATGCAGCCATATGAATTTTTGCAACAGCAGAAATACCGGGCTCCAACTCTGTTCCAGCAATACATGGGATTCCAAGTGCTTCGGCAACATTTTCTACTTTTTTGCCCTGGTGTAGTCCACATGTTTTTGCAATTTTAAGGTTGAATAAATCGCAGGCACCATAGTCATGAAGTTTAATCGCATCTTGGGGGGTCCAAATACTCTCGTCAGCCATCAACGGCACCCCAATATTCTCTCTGATATGGGCCATGCCTTTATAATCCCAATTCGGGACAGGTTGTTCCAATAATTGC
>CAYNJB010000205.1:0-1782 GCA_964397515.1 uncultured Nitrosopumilales archaeon
GGAGAGCATGTAAATAATTTTGAGACTTTAATAGCAGAATATACTGGTGTCAGATATGCAGTATCTACAGTTAATGGAACATCGGCTCTTCATATAGCCTTAAAAATATCAGGTGTCGGACATGATACAGAAGTTATTACTCAGTCACTTACCTTCGTAGCAACCACAAATGCTATTCATTATTGTAATGCAAAGCCTATTTTTGTAGATGTTGATAAAGAAACATTAGGGCTTTGTCCTAGTAGTTTAATGAATTTTCTTGAAGAACACTGTGAACTTAGAAATGATGGGTATTGTTGGAATAAAGCAAGTAACAAAAAAATAGTTGCCTGTATACCAATGCATACATATGGCTTTCCTGTCAAATTAGAACCAATAGTGAAGATCTGTGAACAATTTAATATCGTTTTAATTGAAGATGCAGCTGAATCTTTAGGTAGTCTTTATGAGAATAAGCACACTGGTAATTTTGGAAAGATTTCTGTAATGAGCTTTAATGGTAATAAAATTATAACAACTGGTGGTGGAGGAATGCTGCTAACAAATGATTCTGAGATTTCTAAATTGGCTAAGCATGTCACAACAACTGCAAAAATTCCACACCCATGGAAATTTGATCATGATTTAGTGGGGTATAACTACAGACTGCCAAATCTTAATGCAGCACTAGGGGTTGCACAAATGAATTCACTACCTAAATTTATCCAAGCAAAAAGAATAATTGCTAAAAAATATCAAGAATGGGGAATAGCTAATGGTTATAATTTTGTTTGTGAACCAGAAAATACCAAAGCTAATTATTGGTTAAACGTTGTCATTACTAAAAATAAAAAGCAAAGAGATGAGATGCTTGAAATAACGAATAATAATAATGTAATGACACGACCTGCATGGACACCTATGCATAAGTTAAAAATTAATCAACCTTCTTTAAGAACAGATCTAATAAACACAGATTGGCTATTTGATAGATTGGTTAATGTTCCAAGCAGCGTTCCTCAAAAGAATGAATAAAATTAGAAAAATTTGTGTTGTTACTGGCTCAAGAGCTGAATATGACCTTCTATATTTGACAATAAGTGAGATTAAGAAGAGTAATAACCTGAAGCTTCAAATACTGGTTACAGGCATGCACCTTTCTGACGAATTCGGCTTAACGTATAAACAAATTGAGCAAGACGGTTTTAATATTGATTCTAAAGTTGATATGGAACTAATTTCTGATACTGAGATAGGTATAATCAAAAACGTTAGGCAAACTTAGGAGATATAACTTGTCAGATTGGAAAGAAACTCTGCTAAAAACTAATCATAAATTAGTAGATGCAATTAAAGCATTAGAGGGCATAGGAGAAAGAAATCTATATGGAATTGTTTTAGTAGTTGATAGCTCTAATAAACTAAAAGGCACTATTACCGATGGTGATATAAGGCGAGCCTTAATTGAGCATGGTGACATGAGCATTAGTTTGAATAAAGTCATGTCAAAAAATCCTGTTACTGCAACTTTGGACGAATCTGAAGATGTAATCAGAAAAAGAATTATAAATAATGATTCTCTTCCTCTGCCGATACTAAGTGATAAAGGTGAGGTAGTTGATATTAAAGCAATAGATGATGTTAAGAAATCTAGGATTGATAGGAGAAGTAATCCTGTAGTGTTGATGGCAGGAGGCTTTGGGAAACGGTTAAGACCACAAACTTATACAACACCCAAACCATTACTAAAAGTTGGAGAAAAAACAATTTTAGAGAATATTTTAGATCGTTTTATAGTTTCGG
>CAYNJB010000206.1:0-1724 GCA_964397515.1 uncultured Nitrosopumilales archaeon
TTTAGCTCTGATAACAAAAAGATGATATACGTGAGTGGTATCTTTTCTTTCTTGGGGAAGAAGTAATTCAGAATCTTTTAATGTTTCTTTATAGATTTTTGAAATATCTCTCCTTTTCTGATTGTCATCATCCAAATACTTCAATTTTACTCTCAATATAGAAGCTTGGATTTCATCTAATCTGCTATTCCAACCACTTGTAGAACTAACATACCTATCTTCCCATCCATATTCTCTAATTAATTGACATTGCTTAGCCAGATCTGAGTCGTCCGTTAGAATCATTCCACCATCTCCTATAGCTCCCAGATTCTTAGTTGGGTAAAAACTAAAACAACTGAGATTACCTAAGCTGCCTACACGCTTTCCCTTGTATAAGGCACCGTGTGCTTGGGCACAGTCTTCGATGACTTTAAGATTATTTCTATTTGCTATCTCTAAAAGAGACCCCATATCAACAGGACACCCATATAAGTGCACTGGAATTATAGCTTTAGTTTTATTGGTAATTGCACTTGAAATTTTTTCTGCGTCAATTGAGTAGTAATTTGGTTCAATGTCCACAAATACGGGTTTAGCTCCAGTTAAGCTTATAGCCGAAGCAGTTGCAACAGCAGTATGTGATACGGTTATTACTTCATCACCTGTTCCTATATCACATGCTTTTAAGGCTATATGCAGAGCTTCTGTACCGCTACCTACTCCTATCCCATATTTTGTTCCAATAAACTCTGAAAATTCATTTTCAAATTTTTTTACCTCTTTACCTAATATATAATCACCATTGTTTAATACAGAGTTAATAGCACTATCTATCTCTGTTTTATATGAAGTGTATTGTTTTAATGGATTTGCACAAAATATCATTCAATTACCTTTATTTCAGGAACATAAACAATCCACTTGCCCCCTTGGTCAATAAAATCGTTTTCTTTGGCAAAGATTTCCTTTGAATGGTTATAGCCAAATAGTAATGCATAATCTGGATAGTTATTTTTAAATTCACTATAAGGCCTAACAGGAATGTGAGTGCCCGGACTAAACTTTCCTTGTTTTATCGGAGTAGTATCAAAAATGCAGTTAATATGTTCAGTTGATATTCCACAATAGTTTGTTATTGTCGTGCTTTTTGAAGTAGCTGCATAACCTGAGACAGATTTACCATTTTTCCTAATTTCTTCCAAAAGGTTGACGAGTTTAGTTCTATAATTTTCACAATTTTGTTTAAATTTCAAAAATGTTTTTGGATCATCTAAACCTAGGTCTTCTTCATTCTTCAATATGACGTTTACAATTTTATTTACAGGCCTGATACCCTTTCTTGCAATCGTATATCGCATTGAACCTCCGTGAGTTGCTTGAGGTTCTAAATTAATTAATTCCATATCATACTGGCCAAACAAATACTTCACTGAGTGAGCAGAGAACAAAAATGTATGCTCATCATAAATTTGATCATAAGTTGTCTTTTCTATAACTTCTCCAAGATAAGGTTCTTCAAAAACCACGACCCCATTTGTTCTAAGTAAAATCTCTATACCCTCTATAATTGATTTAATATAAGGTATATGACACATTACATTCGCAGCTAGGAATGCGCTAGCATGACCATAATCCCTTACTATCTCTTTAGCTAAATCTTTATCAAAAAAATTTATAGTTACATTTATTCCTTTTGCTTTTGCAACCTGAGCTACGTTAGAAGAAGGTTCTACTCCAAGATG
>CAYNJB010000207.1:0-1691 GCA_964397515.1 uncultured Nitrosopumilales archaeon
TACTAGAATATGATGTCATCCTTGTACCCTCGCCTGCCGCTAGAATTATTACTTTTGTTGCCATGCTACTATCTCCTCTTTAAAAGATTTAAATTTAGAAAAAAACCAGACCTAATCGCCAAAAATAATCTACTGGCGGTTCTTGGTACTCCAAACCAATTGCAGTCATTAAAGAAAGGATATTAATTCCTGTCGCTTCTATTGGAACTCTGCCTTTATGAGGCCTAACACACTTATGAGACTTACAAACATCTGGAGAACATAGTTTGCACGATCCTCCGATGAAGGCTTTTGAATATACAAATCCATTATTAAATAATTCTATTTCCTTCTTTAAAACCAATTCGTGTATCTCTCTAGTTGAATAGTTTCTCCAGTGGGTTGAAAACAGGCCATCGGAATAAGGGTATTTTCTGCCCAAGACAAAAACGCCCTCATATTCATTTAGCACATTAGAATAATATTCTATACCGGGAATATTTGGTGGGCATGTTGGTTTTTTGCGAAATTTCTCACACCCATATCTACAAAGGGCTGTAGTACGGTAATCAAATTCAAGAGAAACTCCGCTAAGGAATAATTTATTATGATAAATTCCATAAGGGTTAACAATCTCCTGGTTTTTTAAGCAGTAATGGCAGTTGCAGTATTTTGTCACAATAGTCATGTTTGAATTATTTTTCTTAGTCCAGTTAACAAATCATCGATATCAGAATTATTAAGATTTCCAAACAAACCTATACGCGCAATCCTTGCTTTATTATTCCCGGGGCTTGGAGTAATCTCTATATTAAATTCTGCTCGTAAACGTTGAACAACTTCGAAGGCATCAATTCTCTCCGGAAACAATACACCGATTACTCCATTAGGAGGGCGATTCCCTATAACCTTAAGCCCCATAGATTCTAATCCCTTCTGAAGGTAAAGTGATTTCTCCCGATGCTCCTCAACAACTAGATCCATCCCTTTTTCAAGAATCTTTTCAAGCCTTAGATCCAATTGGTAAAGCAAAGAAATAGGCGGTGTAAACGGTGTTTGGCCTCTAACCAGGTTTTCTTTATAATTCTTCAAATCAAAATAATATTTTGGCAGATTAGACTTTTCTAGCAAATACCATGCTTTTTTACTTATTGTAATAAACGCTAAGCCCGGAGGTAACGCTAATGCTTTTTGGCTAGATGAAATAACCACATCACAAAACCAGTTGTCTGTCTCAAACCTATCTGACCCCAAACTACTTATAGCATCAACGACAAGTATTGTTTTTGTATCTTTTATGCACTTTCCAATAGCTTCTACATCTGTAGTTGTTCCCAATGAAGTTTCATTAGCTGTCACAAAAACTGCTTTTGTTTTTGAGTTTATTTTCTCATTTATTAAATGTTGATTTACACTTCCCCCCTCCGGTATTTCAATAAGCTGTGCCTTAACATTGAAACGATTAGTAATTTCATACCATCTATGGCTAAAAGTGCCTGAGACAACAATAAGAATTTCATCATTCTCACTCAAAAGGTTAACAACAGCCGCCTCCATAGCCCCGGTACCAGATGAGCAAAGGATAAAGATGTCATCCTTTGTCATAAATAACCGCTTCAAATTTTCTTCTACCCTATTAATAAACTCACTAAATTCAGGGGTTCTGTTGTATACCATTGGATTTGCCCCTGCCAATAATATATCTTTCTCTA
>CAYNJB010000208.1:0-1679 GCA_964397515.1 uncultured Nitrosopumilales archaeon
AATAATCAAATATAGGTTAACTCCGTTAGACGGTGATATAACTCGACAACACAGAAAGAAATAGAGGATACTCGAACTGTTCGCGAATATATTAGAGATGTTGAAGAAACTGAGACAAAAGGGTTATATCCTCAATATTCAAGTATGAGAAGAATGATTTTAGAGTTTTGGACAAATGCTATTGATTCAGAACTTGTTAAACCCGATGATCTAATCAAAGATGTTATTAAAGAATTGAGTAAAAATAAAAAAGGGAATGAAGAGTAGTCTCTAACAAAGTTTCAGATTATTGGGTTTTTTAACACATTTTTAATAGAAGAGGAGATTTTTTCTAAATCTTTAACGGAGTCAATACGTCTAGATGGAAAGTTGCCAGTTTTGACGTCACCTATGTATCTTGGAATAATGTGTACATGAACATGGTTTACCATTTGATTTGCTGCTTTTCCATTATTTTGTCCGATATTTATCCCATCAGCTTTACAAGCTATTCGTATAGCATCTGCAACAAACCAAACGAGCTGAAAAAGTTTACCAACAAATTTTGAATCCATATCAAAAAGATTATTATAATGATCTTTTGGCATCACTAAAATATGTCCAGGATTTATTGGATATTTATCCATTAATACCAAGAACAAATCGTCTTGATATACAATAACTCCTTTTGAGTTTTCTTCAATAATTTCACAAAACAAGCAATCATTTCTGTTCAAATCACCAAATACTCTAGGAAATCACCCTTTTCAACTTTACTTTTTGAAAACAATTTTTTACTAAAAGTGATTTGACTTTAAGTCACCAGAGTTTGTGCTATCGATCTATATGCAATATTAATACATAGCAAATGTGATTCCTAATTGTTTGCGTTAGATAGAAGAATGTGTGTAGCTTCAGTCTCAGGTTCACCTCCGGGTAGAATGTTAGAAATTAATTCTTCAGACAATTTAGTCTATGTAACAGCTGTTGACTCTAAAGAGATAGAAATGAAGAATGAACTTGAAAAAAGATGTGGAGGTTCAGAATACATATCTGTTTCCACAGAATCTATATCAACAACTTTTGCCTTAACATTAAGTGAATTTAATAGACTTGGAAAACCCAATATTGGAGATATAATTATGATAAAGATGCAAGTACTTAATGAAGGTATTTAATAGAATCCAATAGCAAATAGAATCAAGCAGATTCTTTAAAATTATTAAAAATTGGTTAATAATATTTAATATTGCGAAAAAATATATTTTAAATGAGAACAGAGTTATTTCGGATATTATCTCGCGCAAGTAGAACTACGCGACTTGCAGAATTACATCCTTTTTCTTGGTATCCAGTAAGATAACTAAGCTTTTTACTAAATATCTTTACTTCAGAGTTCAGTGGCATATTCTCCCGTTTAAGTCTGTTTACAGAATAGCCAATAAACATATACCCTTTAACTTCCACGTAATTTGGTTGATATTGATTTATTAGCTTAGAGAATCCTTGAATAGCATCATCATTAGAATTTTGACCTTGGATAAGCGTTATCCGCATGACAGTGGGGCAATTTGAATTGGAAAAAAGCTCAAGAGAACTTAAGAGGCAATCCCACAGGTTTGGCTTTATTGGCCTATTTAGATACTCATATGATTTTTTATTCCAAGCAGTTACAGATATGTATAGCTGAGAAGGTTTTT
>CAYNJB010000209.1:0-1668 GCA_964397515.1 uncultured Nitrosopumilales archaeon
AATAACTCATTCCTTTCTTATTCTCTAATTATATTATACCACAAACATAGGGATTTGTCAAGAGTTTATAGATTGAAATCCTACTAAATCAGAACATCATATCTACATTTTTTTGATACTCATACATAGACATTGAACCAAGAGTTAAACACAAAGGGAGACCTCCCGTTGATGAGACGATTACACATATTCCTACAAACCAACTTACTACGGAATTATGACCGAAAGGAAGAGAGTTCCAAATGGTGTTGAATGATGTGTTAATTTCGTTGAAGTTGAAAATGTAATCCATTAGTCATCTAACAATTTTCTTCCAATCCAGTTTTAGAGAAAGAAAATCAATTCCTCTTTTCTGTGAAGTTTCATAAACAATCTTTTTCACACATTTGTTGTATAAAATGTCGGGGTTGTATATTTTTCCATATCTATCTAAATCAATATTACCCTGTGAATGACCCACCAATTCATTTATGAAATGTGGTTCTACACCTTGTTGTTTGAGGTGGTCTATCACACTATGACGGAAACTATGAAATCCATTCTTATCGGTTTTTATTCCAAGTAGTGGTAAATATCTTCGGTTCCAAAATTGTGAAATACTCCTAACATAAGTTCCTTCACTATATTTTAGTTCCTCAAAAACTCTTTTCCTTTCGGGGTCTTTTTTTAGTAGTTTTATAAAATCAATAAAACCTAAATCAATCAAAGTGTCGTGGATTGGAACTATTCTCCTTGATGATTGAGTTTTCAGTCGTTTGTCGGGTCTGTTAGGTTCTTCTACAATGTCAATAACCCACCTTTTTTTTCTTTGGTTTCCAGTTATTTCTTTTATATTATCCAAATATAAAGAACAGATTTCACCACACCTCATACCTGTGAATACACCAATTAGAGGAACCCAATATTTGGAATAACTATCTTTTTCTACCTTTGTGTAATATAGATAATTATGTTTAGAAAATATCTCTTTCAGTTCCTGTTCTGTAAATCTATCCCTTTCATCTCTGGGTGATTTCTTCTGTTTTATCTTCATTCCTGTAAATGGGTTGGAATTACAATACCCATTATTGACAGACCAAATCATAAAAGATGTCAAATTACCTAAATGTTTGTTGATGGTGGTTAGATGGATTATATCTTTCTGTGGGATTTCCATTTTCATAAGTGAATGAAAATCCTTGTCTCTGTATTTTGGTATTTTTGTTCTGTTCTTCGGGAAGTTTTTGATATGATTTTTGAGAATATTAGATTTCTCTTTTGTAATATCTCCTATTGGAATATCACCAAAACATTCTGTCAGGAACTTTACGGAGTTTCTAATTTCATCTTCTGTCTTACCTCTAATGTCTTCCTTCTCCCCAATAAACAAATCTAATCCTTTGGATATTGGTGTTGATTGTAAAGAGTTTAGAGGTGTTGTTTGATGGGGTCGTTCAACTATTGGTGGTGGTGGGGTTGTTAGTAAGTCAGGGAATAAACCCAAACCCAATTTAGTATCAACTTCTCTACGGAATGTATCCTCATCAAACTTTCCGGTCTCTTTGATTAGAGTTCTTATCCAATCAAATCGTAGAAGGTATAGTTGTATAAATTGTCTTCGTAGGTTCTTGTAATTGATAGAGTTAGTTTCTATCTCAATATCAAGTGATGAAAGTATCCCATCTAATT
>CAYNJB010000210.1:0-1656 GCA_964397515.1 uncultured Nitrosopumilales archaeon
TTGATGGTATGGCAGGGGTAAGCTGTTTCTTCACCACAGCTAATACAAGTTGTCATCTCTTGGGAAAGTTCTTGGATATGATACGCAAGTTGTCTGTATGTAATCGTCTCATCCTTTTTGAGAGCATCTTCTAATTTTGAAAGTTGTAGGAATGGTGAATAGATTTTTTCTTTATAAATATTTTCTACAAGATCTTGTGCTAATTTTTTTACCCTTTTTTCTGGTAATAATAAATCATCAGCTAATTTATCACCTACATTATCCATACCCCAAGATTAGATTAAAAACCTACGCGACATCAAGTATTAAGTTAGGCGCTTTTAAGTTTTTTTCTTCGTTGCCATATATTTGCTTTTACTGGCTTGTTCCTTCTCGTTTTGTCTAAATACCATCGCACTAATGTTTCGTAATCGTGTCCGCATCTTAAAGCTACATCGTGTGGGTCATCTCCTGCTTCTATGCTTGTATTGATGTGCCATTTACGGATTGAATAAGTAGTATAAGTTCTCCCCATTTCATCCGTTAAACCAGTCCAACCTGCTAAATCCTTTACCTTGTAAAAAAGGTTATTAAGCGAAACATTTGGTGTGCTATCTCTATTACAAAATAAATATTCAGTCTCAATACCCTGTGCTTTATACAAGCTCATTAAAGTATTAATTACATAACGGGTTTGATTTGAGCCTTCTGCGTAGTATTTAGTTTTATCTTTCCTTAAAACAATTATTCGTTCAGGAGTATGTGTAATATCTCCATTTCTACGTGTTCGTGAGTGGGGAAGTATCCAATGTTTTTTGCTTGAATATTTTATTGGGCGGGAGCACCAACACCTAATGCCTGTATCCATTAGTAATCTAATCCAACAATCAAGTAGTGTATAGCCCCACCTATCTCTTAAATGACTTTTTTCTTGAAGTTTCTCTATTATCTCAAAGCAATCCTCTAACATCGGAGTAGTAGCAATAGCATATCCATCTTCTTCTTCTTCTAATGGGTCATTTATCAGTAGATATGGAAATGTAGGTAGTTTATCCATCAATCCATCTTTCTTTGCTTTTCGCATCAGAGTATTTAAAGCGCCTTTATATCTTTGGATAGAAGTATCAGCAATATGAAGTCTTAAAACATCTACCCATTTATCCATAGTTTTATCTTGTTGGAGTGTGCTCCAATTAATATTGTTTTTCTTAATGAAAGGAACAAAGTATTTTTCCAAACCTCTTTTATCGTGTATGGCTTTATTAGCAGTCCATCTTCTAACACCTGATTTATGTTTGAGAGTAGCTTTGTTTTCAACCTGCTGTAAGCACCAGTCGTAGTATTTAGGTAAGTATTGAAGTATTGGTGTTTGTGTAGAACGCACACCATATAATTTGCGTTTTTCGTATTCGCTATTAACTTTTAGTAAAGCAATTTTCTTTGCCTTGTCTAATGAAGTAGTTTTAGTTGAGCCTTTATATCTTTTTAATTTTTGAGGTAAGTCTGTAAAAGTGATATCAAAGTATATAGTTTTCTTTTTGTATTCCTTGCGTGTGTAAAGTTTAAGGTTTCCGCACAGTGTAAATAGTTCAAGTATTGAGTTGTTAGCCATTAGTTTTCTCCAAAATAGTTCCCAGATTTAAACCTAAATTATTACAATTTAGGTGGTTTCTATCT
>CAYNJB010000211.1:0-1653 GCA_964397515.1 uncultured Nitrosopumilales archaeon
AAATTCATTGAAGTGCAAATCAAGGCAAGGTCAAAAAATATCATTTTTGGTGATGCAGGACTATTTGCTGCTATTAAACACGAAAAAATTAGAAACGACTATTACTTCGTGTTCTATTCTGAACGAATGGAGACGAAATGGATAATGTCCTCTCGGGAATTCATAAAAGACTCTGTGATGAATAAGACTGGAAAAAACAAAGGCAAAAGAACTATTTGGTTTAACGGTAAAAACACAAAACAAAATACAGAACACACACATCCCAGATTTCAAAAATATGTCTCTCCTAATTTCAACAGGTTAAAATAAATTATGAAAGGAATGGAGTACTAAAAAATGAAAATTTATTTTAAAGCATTTAAGAATGACGCAAAAAAAGAGGGTGATACAAAACCTATTTACTCAAATAGTAATGTTGTAGTTAAAGAGAAAATTACTTTTGATCCAAATGAGGTTTATTCGTTAGGTGTTTGGAAAAATAACGATGGCACTCTTCGTATCAAGATTGAATTGAAAGATGAACAATTTATCCAAAGACCCGACATATAATAAGAAAAATGTTGAGTTGAAAGTGGCATAATTGTCTTCGATGGGGTAAAACACTACTATGACAGTGCCAACTTTTGAAAGTTTTATGTATCCAGTTCTTAAAAACTCGACCAGTGAGGTTAGGGTTACAGAACTTGCAGAAGTATGTGCCAAGGAACTCAATCTTACAGAAGAGGATAAGCAAGAGAGAACAAGAAAATTGAGACAAGTTAAATACATAGATAGAACTTGGTGGTCAGTGACATATCTCTCACAGGCAAAAATATTGAAAAGAGTTAGAAGGGGATATTACAAGATTACAGAACGAGGTCAGGAGTTACTCAATACTGGCATAACAAAAATTGATACAAATGTTTTAGAACAATACAAAGAATACAATGATTTTAAGAACAGAACCTCATCTACAACTAGAAAATCAAAAGAAAAGGATGAAGATTTAACAGCAGAAGAGAAAATTCAAAATTCAGTAAATGAGATTGAGGAGTTAGTAAAATCAGAAATATTGGAAAGAATACAGCAACAAGACCCATATTTCTTTGAAACTCTTGTTGTCGATTTACTTAAATCAATGGGATACGCAGGAACGGATAATTTTGCCCAAAGTACAAAGAAGTCTGGTGATGGTGGAATTGATGGTCTTCTTAATCAGGACAAACTAGGACTTGATGTCGTCTATGTTCAAGCAAAACGATACAAGGAAGACAATCTTGTTCAAGGAAAGGAAATGCGGGATTTTGTAGGATCTTTAGATGTTAAAGGTTCAGGTAAAGGAATCTTCATTACTACTTCTGATTTTTCAAATAACGCATTGGAAACAATCAAATCTTCTTCAAAGAAAATCATTACGGTCAATGGTATTCAACTTGCAGACTTGATGTTGGAACACAATGTCGGAGTTAAAGATGAAAAGGTATTGCGATTAAAAAGAATAGATGAAGATTACTTTTCTGAATGAAAAAAACACCCATCAAGTTTTAGACTGCACATATCGTCTAATATACCCTTCAATGAGATTACTGTATTTACGCATATCTTTTTGAGCAGTAATCTTAAATCTCTCTAGGATATTTCTATCTAAACAGATTGTCATTAGAACTTTATTTC
>CAYNJB010000212.1:0-1582 GCA_964397515.1 uncultured Nitrosopumilales archaeon
TAGTTGTTCTCTGATTGGTATTAAGTCTGTGGATATCATTTCAACTCCTTTATAGTATGTTTTTATAACCATTTTCGGAGATGAAGCTATGAGAATACGAGAAGGAAATTTTGATGGTAAAGTATGCACTTTAAGTTTTACCGACGGTAAAAGTGCAGACTTTACCCTAAAAGTACACTATAGTTTGAACTTTGCTGGGTTTTTTAAAGAATAGTACGAGTTGTCGTTTACTATTTCATCCCTAAAAAACTTTTTTGCACGGGTTGACTTAAATATCTTACTGATGTGAGTGTAGGATACAGGAAATTTATTAGGCAGTTCTTGTAACTCCAATAAAATATCTTGGTGCTTCATCCGACCTCCTTTTAATAGAATCCGCACAACTTCCTTACCCCATTTAGAGATGTAATACGGTATGCCACTTTCTTTTGTAGAACAAGGTTCAACAGCTTTGAGTAGATCAGTCAACTCGTCTAATTCTTTTACATCAATTCCCCTCTCTTCATATCTTAAACAGGTAACATATAATTCAGCAATTCCCTTCTCATCAGGAATAAGATACTCAACATCTAATCTTTCTATTTCATCCGTTCTTTTATAAATAGGGGTATTACTCTGCGAATCCTGTGTTTGTGTAAACTCTGAATACAGGTGATATTCGTCAGTTTTAGTATCATGTAAATGCTTGAACTGAGTTATTCCCATTTCCTCAATCTTCTGCCTGTAGTCAGTCTCTTTAAGAAGGTTAGTAATTAATTTCTTGAAAAATGAATATTGATCTCGTTTAGGTCTAATTTCTTTTTCCTTTTTCCATTCCTTACTTATAACATCATAAATTGATTCTGGTTCTTTACTATTCTTTATCATCTTCAATTTCTTTAATTACTAATCTGTGATAGGATAAATGCAGGATGCTTCCATTTGAACATAAATGAATATAGAAGACAATTCTTTTTATATTGTATAAAAATTTGAATAATCTTACGATGGTACATCTAAAGGGTCATATTAATGAGTGATTGGCACCGCACACCACTACCAAAGAAATACAGGGCAGTCAAGATGCTCTCATCCTCCCAGAGAACCTTTGGTGACAAGTTTATTCCCCAGTTTCGATTGGTCGCACGTCAGTTGAAAATGAAACCACAAAATCTGGTCTTTATGTGGAATAACCGTGATGCCATAGTAGAACGGGCTGAAAGAAAATTACCCGAATCAGTTAGAAATACCATCAACCAAGAAACAATAGTAAAAATCAATAATGATGCGGAAAAAACACTTAAAACATGGGGTAGAAAAGATTACAAGAAGATGAAAATGCGTGATTTTATCAAATGCTTTGATGCAATTACTGACGATTTCATTAAACTGAAAATGAATTCATAATTGTAAAAGTGTGTAGCATCATTAACTCACCATAACAATCTGCTTGTGCTTTATGTACAGAACGCCCCACAGGAGGGGTTTTTGCTATATATCTTTCTTTTTCTGTGCGTTAATACGAATTTGACTCTGTTAACTTCATTCTTTCTTCTTATTTTGTATGTCTACTGTCGAATCCCCTGTGGTTGGCTTCCTTCTC
>CAYNJB010000213.1:0-1569 GCA_964397515.1 uncultured Nitrosopumilales archaeon
ATTTCTAGGATGTAAAAAAGAAACTTGCCATATTTATAGGTCACCCAGCATTGGAGAATAAAACCCATCTTTTTATCTAAATAATGTCAAAACAAAAACTAGTTTGCACCTCAAAAAAAACGAGTTAATTCAAATAGTATCTCGAATAATACACTGGAACATCATTATACTCTGAAAAAATAGGAATAATATGAACAATATAAATAATAAAAAGCATCATATATTTATGGCGTTATTTTAAATGAAAACAACCTTATCAAATATCGCAATTGTGAAAGGAATCAGAGGACATGAACCCGTTATGCAGGCCTTAGATTTAATCAATTACAAATCAGTTTTAGCTGGTAAAGATCATGTGCTGATAAAGGTCAACTTCATCGCAACTAAGACTTGGGATACAGGTGCTACTACCGATCCAGTTGTCGTGGAAGCAATAATACATAAGCTTAAGGAACTTCCCATAAAAGTTCTAGTTGTTGAGTCAGACGCGACTATGACCGACGCTACCAAAGCTTTTAAAATAACAGGCATGGCTGAAATGTGCGAACGAAACGGAGTCGAATGGCTCAACCTTCGACATTTAGAGGACAAGGTCAATATACCAATACCTAACGGTGAAGCCCTAAAGAAGATAACCGTTCCACGTATTGTTAAGGATTCCGCGGTTATCAGCGCTGCCAAAATGAAGACCCACATGCAAACAAAAGTCACATTGGGAATGAAGAACATGTTTGGAATTTTACCAGACAAATTCAAGGCAAAATTTCATCTTAAAGGAATCAGCAAAGTCGTTGTTGATATTAATCGTGTTCTAAGACCTGCGCTCACGGTGATAGATGGCTTCACAGCTATGGAAGGCAAAGGCCCAACACAAGGTAATCCTGTTAAAATGGACACAATCATTGCAGGGGCAGATCCTGTTGCTACAGACTCGACAGCCGCGAGGGTTATGGGCTTTGATCCACACACAATCAGTCATATTAAACGTGCATATGATTCATCACTCGGCGAGATTGATAACATTAACATCATAGGCGAAAAAATAGAAAACGTAAGAAAAATATTCAAGAAAGCTTAGCAGATTGCAACCAAAAAATTTTAATTTGACTAGAATATAATCAATTATTGCATATTATATGTTATTAGGTGAATCTTTTATTTATCAATAATTGACTTGTTAAAAGGCAATAGTACTTGAAATATTCAAAGGATGAAGCACGATCTTGGGTAAAAGAGAACGTATCAGGGATAATAGATGCCATGACCACTCCTTTTACATCAGACTTAGAGATTGATGAGTTAGCTCTGAGAAATAACATTCGCCACTGTCTACAATTAGATATAAACGGTGTATATGTGTGCGGAACGGTAGGTGAATTCTGGGCGTTGAGTGATAATGAACGTAAAAGAATTCTGAACATCACAGTTGACGAAGTTGGAGATAGAGCTATCGTAGTCTGCCATACGGGCCATAGTTCATTCAAATCTGCCCTCAATCTAACAAAACATGCTGAAGAAGCTGGAGATGATATAGCTGTCATCATCCTGCCTTATGTTCAGGGCAGATCC
>CAYNJB010000214.1:0-1567 GCA_964397515.1 uncultured Nitrosopumilales archaeon
ATCGGTTGGAAGAATTATTAACTTGATTTTTTTATAGTATTAAAGCATATTAAATAAAACTACGAATATAAGATATCTAAAAGGCTATTCAAGATTATAATTTTATTAGAAATTCTATTATTATTGAGTAATTATCTATTGATTATCTTTTAATAGTTTGATAAGAGGTATAATTATTTTGTTTTGGATATCTTCAGTATTTTTTATGGAGGTTAGTGGCCATCCAAAACCTTCTCCGGATTCAAAAGGAAAATTATATTTTCTGTCTTTTGCTAATTCTATTCCTCCTTTAAATGGAGTGATCGTTCCATTATCTTCTTCGTTTTTAGCAAATCCATATATTCTTGGCCATCCATAATCTGGGTAGTCTACTTTTTTATCTCCTAAATCAAAGTAACCAGCCGTTATCAAAGGTTCAGATATAGTATAATTTTCATCTAGATCATCGTCAAGAAGAACTGAGGCAAAGCTTAATTTGGGAATATCTTTTTTCTTATAGAACCTAAATATCTCTGATGGCATCCATCTATCAGGATTAATAAGTGAATTTGATGACTCTAATATAGATAGATTTCTTTGTTTCCAAGCTGGAATCCATTCTTCTTTTTCCATAAGACCATCTACTGTTTCTAGAAGCCTTGAAACATCTTTGAAAATATTCTTCATCTGCTTTACGCTATTTAGAATATTCTCACCATCATTACTCATTTAACAAACCTCCATTTAACAGTGAAATTAGTTGTTGACCAAGATAAATATATTGGGTCTGGGAGAAATTGCCAATGAATTTCCTTGAAATCACATTTAGAAACACCATCATAAAATTTTAAACCTTGTTTTAAGAGAACTTTTGTAACATCAGCCAGAATTGGTATTTTACTATTGAAGAAAAGTTTTGTCAACTTACGCCAAGATATCCAAATAATATTAGGTTCATTTTGGTTAGGTAACCATTTAATAAAATCTTGACGTGATTCATTTATTTCAGATTGAGGATAACAAATATTGGCAGTAACATATAGAAGTATTAAAGTAACTTTTTGAGTGTCTTTCTCAGTATGTAATAATAGATTCTTCCATTCACGTGCAAGTTGATCATTAGGGCCATACTTCTCCATAGCTTCAGAAGATTTCCCTGACAAATATTTTGATTCAACTAAAATAATAGTTTTATTTCCTGAAGAATGAGTAATTGTAATAAGAACATCAGGTTCACATCCTTCACTGTTATTCTTCGGTATCCAATTCCAAAATTTATATGTTACATCCTTGATATCTTTAAAATCGTTAAGTGAATATTCCCCTTTATCATTTTCAGTATTTCTTAAAATAGGAAGTAATCCTTTTTTAAAAGGCACATACTTTATGGAACCAAATACATTAGAGGTAAGAATATCTTCCAAGTTTTCCTGTTCCCTCGTAAGTTTACCGTGAAGTTGTGCTTCCAGCATTTACTAAATCGTTTATACCTAAAACAATAGTATAATTTATTCATTTATATTTGCAGAAATTTAGTTAAATAAAACCAAACAAATTGATGATTTAGAGAATTGATGATTTTATCTTC
>CAYNJB010000215.1:0-1566 GCA_964397515.1 uncultured Nitrosopumilales archaeon
GTAATATTTCTTCCGGAGCTTTATTGTTGAAGCATTTGGTGAATGAGAAATGGGCTTATGAAATCGCTGCCAGAAAAGAGTTGACGAACGATTATGAAAGTCCGTTGCTATTTAGTTTTGGTACCGGTTACAGCTTTACCGATTTCTACAAATTAAAACTGAATGTCTCTAAAAACTTTAGAATTCCAACTTATAACGATCTGTATTGGGCGACCGGCGGAAATCCCGATCTAGCTGCAGAAGAAGCGATGCAATATGAATTAGGTAATGAGTTTCAATTTAATGATTTTAAAATGACATTGACCGGTTACTATAACGATATTCAGCAAATGATCAATTGGGTTCCCGGCAGTAGCGGTTATTGGACGCCCAGAAATATTGATGAAGTAGCAACTTACGGTGCAGAATTTCTACTGAATTATAAAAAGCAATTCGGTCGTCATCTTTTGGCTGTAAATGGGACTTATGCCTATACCGTTTCAGAAAATAAAATTACCGAAAAACAATTGATTTACGTGCCTTACCATAAAGCGACAGGATCTATTTATTATGCATTTCAAGATCTATTTATCGAAACGCAAGCTTTGTATAACGGAGAAGTTTTTACGAGAAGTGATAACAATCCGCGTTATAATTTAGACGCTTATTGGCTTTGGAATGCTGGTTTAGGCTATCATATCTCTAAAAGTTTTACGCTTGGTGGGAAGGTGAGAAACCTGCTTAATAGCGATTATCAAAATGTAGAAGACCGGCGAATGCCTGGAACTAATTATACTATTTATTTAACCCTTAATTTTTAAAACATGAAACTTACCAAATTGCGATGTTACAGATAATAACAGGTCAC
Organism: uncultured Nitrosopumilales archaeon; assembly: GCA_964397515.1. GTDB lineage: Archaea > Thermoproteota > Nitrososphaeria > Nitrososphaerales > CAYNJB01 > CAYNJB01. Next base: position 848 of record CAYNJB010000215.1, read on the forward strand.
TATCTGCTTCAGATCCTATACTTACTTAATCCTGCAAGGTCATACCTTTTCAAGTCTCATTTGTTAAACTTGGGGCTTAACTATCTTTAGATTTGCTTTTTATATTATAGGGTCGGAAAGCGTTTATAACAAAAAATTCTATCATGATAAAGGTGTAATGTATGCATTCTTACGTAATAGACTGCATGTACTGTGTCCATTCCCAATCTTTTAGCATTTTCTAGGTGATATAAAATTTCGTCTTTTATCTTTAATGTATATTTGATGGATTTTTCAGATAAAAACGACTGTAACGGAAATTCCTTTTTGCTTTTCAGCCAACCTTCAACATCGAAACTATATTCCACATCCTTCCTGGGCTCAAGTCTTTCATAACAAACGATATTGTCAAAGGAAATATTCATGATGTTTTTTAAATCCAGCATCTCGTCAATAGTAAGCTTTTTTGCAAAAGTATTAACTATACTAAGGAGATATTCCTTAAATTCTTGTATATTAGAAGCATCAGAAACCAGAGTCGAAACATAAAAGGGATTAAGAGCTTCATCAGATCCTATCTCCTCAATATCTTCTTTAGTCCGTCCTCTTCTAGAACGCCGATCCCGATTTTCCTTTAAGCCATGTTTGTACTTGCCGGCACGACCTGTCTTTACCTTAATAAGATAAGGTTTAGATTTCTCGAAGCCATTAAGAGCAGTAAAGTCAAATAACCACCTACG
>CAYNJB010000216.1:0-1551 GCA_964397515.1 uncultured Nitrosopumilales archaeon
CCAAACCACATCTATCACCTGTAATATCCCTGTGTAAAAACCACTTGCCTAATTCTCTCGTAAGTTTATAATCCAGAAACATTATCCTTTGAAAGGTTTTATCGTTATGTCAAAGCCAACAGTTTTGGATTTGTTTTCTGGTGCAGGCGGCCTCTCATTAGGGTTCAAATGGGCAGGATTTAAAGTTATTGGTGCAATTGATTTCTTCAAGGATGCTATTGAAACTTTGAGGAATAACCATCCGGAAATGGCACCTGAATCTATTATTTGTGGTGATATTACACAACTTACACCAAAAAAAGCTTCGAATTTTTTCTCGAAGGAGATTGATGTAATAGTAGGTGGGCCTCCATGTCAAGGAATGAGCCTTGCAGGAAAACGATTAAGCAAAGACTCTCGTAATTTTCTATTTTTGAGTTTTATTGAATATGTTAAATACTTTAAGCCAAAATTCTTCTTAATGGAAAATGTTCCAGGTCTCCTTTCTATGGATAACGGGAAAATTAAAGATGCCATTTTGAACACATTTCTTGAAATAAAATATAACAACTTTGAGAATGCTGTGCCTGCCATTATCAACTCCGCATATTATGGTGTTCCTCAAATTAGAGAACGATTATTCTTCCTTGGAAGTAGGAAAAAAATCAAAATTGGATTTCCTCCCAAACCAACGCATTCAGAAACACTAGACGCTAGACAGAGCATGTTCGCGTTTACGGAAGATGGGCTGCCAAATTTCATTACTGTTAAAGAAGCGCTTTCCGATCTCCCACCACTACAAAGCGGTATGGGCGCAGATGAAATGCCTTATCTTAAGAAACCTCCAATAACAAAATTAACAGAATATCAGAAATATATGCGGGATGGCAGTAACGCTATATACAATCACGAAAGCCCGAAACACACGGATAAACTACTCTCAATGATTAAAAAAGCACACGATAGAAAAGCGTATGGACAGTCCGTTGACCCTAAATATTCTGATAGCAAAATGTGGGACCCAGATAAACCTTCATTTACAATTAAAGCATTGGGTCAAGGTGGTGGGAGCACCAATAGAAGGGCCTTTCATTATAGGGATATTAGAGGATCAACGGTTCGAGAAAATGCTCGTATACAATCATTCCCTGATAAGTATAGATTTTTTGGTCCTAAAACAAATCAAATGACACAAGTAGGCAATGCCGTTCCTCCATTGTTAGCACAAGCTATTGCAAACGCTATTTTACAATCTCTAATAAAATACTGATGAGCATCAAATTTATAGTTAATAAAGTTGATAGCCTTAAAGTGCATCGCACCATTTCAAACTCTCTATCTTGGGCCGAAGAATGTTATTTTGCCGTAGCTTATGCAAAGGCACCTGCATTTAAGTTGCTCCACGAATCAATTAAAAAGTTTTTAAATAAGGGCGGGAAGTTACGGTCTATTTTCGATATAGAAATGGTGTCTACCGATATTGAGTGGATTTTACAAATGGCCACTACCCCAGGAGACAGTGAATGTAAAGTTTTTTATCGATATCCCTCTAAAGATCTAGGGAGAAAAAAA
>CAYNJB010000217.1:0-1550 GCA_964397515.1 uncultured Nitrosopumilales archaeon
GCAGATCGTATTGGTGTCGCGAAACGGGACGGTGTGGTGGATATTGCCCTCTTGGAACACTGTCTTCGGGAAGACTTGAATAAACGCGCTCATAGGGTAATGGGCGTACTTAATCCGCTAAAACTCATAATTACCAATTATCCGGAAGACCAAGTAGAAGAGTTGGATGCCGAAAATAATCCTGAAGATAAATCAGCTGGAGGCAGAAAAGTACTCTTTTCAAAAGAGCTTTATATTGAATGTTCTGATTTTTTAGAAATCCCTCCTAAAAAATTTTTCCGATTGAGTCCTGGATGTGAGATTCGCCTGAAACACGCATATTATGTTACGTGCACTGATTTTATTAAGGATGATAGTGGTAATGTAATAGAAGTACATTGTACGTATGACCCTGCAACAAAGGGCGGATGGTCTAATGACGGCAGAAAAGTTCTTGGGACTCTCCACTGGGTTTCCGCCCTTCATGCCATTAATGCAGAGATACGGCTTTATGATAACCTGTTCCAGATTGAAACCCCGGAAGCTGGCGGTGATGATTTTATCCAGCACCTAAATCCACAATCGCTCACAATCTTGAATAATTGCAAACTGGAACCTAGTTTAAAGAATGCAGAACTGGGCATAGGATACCAGTTCCTGCGAATCGGCTATTTTTGCCTTGATATAGAATCTACACCTGAAAGTATAATTTTTAATCGTGCCATAAGTCTTAGGGATAGCTGGACAAAGAAACAGAAATAAAGAGAAGACTATCCCGTCTCTATAAAATGTCACAATAGTAGTTATGTGCAGCGTCTTGTTAGGCAGTCTCTTATCGAAAGGTATACATTCTCACCCTGATGCCATTCATCATCAAAGCCATTTGATCCCTGATAGAAACTTCGATTACATCCAGGCTTCATACGTTCATGGAATTCAACAATCATTGCATCAACCTTATTGATCCAAGAAGATGTATTGTTAAATACTTCTCTTTTTGTAGCATCTATATAGTAATTATATTATCCAAGGGGAATATAGTGCTCAACATTTGTGTGATATATTGAAATAAACTTATATTTCAGCACGCAACCATTTAAAATAAATTTAAGGCTTATTCATCTCTTTTGCCGATTTAATTATGCTATCTTTTCCTTCACGAGCCAAAGTTAACCTGGGACTTAAAGTCCTTAATCTGCGTGATGATGGTTATCATAACCTCCATTCCCTTTTTGTTGAATTAGCTCTTTCTGATGAACTCCTCTTTACACCAGCTTCTGATTTCAAACTCAGTTCAGATTTTTCAAATGATATCCAGCTGCCCCTTAATAATACGAATCTTATCAGCCGGGCATATTGTCTCATGCAACAAGAATCCAAATCGAGGGCATCGGAATATGCTATTCATCTAAAAAAATTGATTCCTATTGGGGCAGGACTCGGGGGAGGCAGCAGCAATGCAGCGTCTACTATAAAAGCTCTAAATGAACTGTGGGAGCTGAATTATTCAATAAATAAACTTGAAACTCTCGGCGCAAAATTGGGAGCAGATGTTCCATTTTTTATCCGGG
>CAYNJB010000218.1:0-1520 GCA_964397515.1 uncultured Nitrosopumilales archaeon
CAAATGCTCCAACACCAGGCAGTATTAGACGTTCGGCTTTTTCAATCATTTGTGAAGAATCTGCTATATTCACTTTCGCTCCACAATGTTCAAAGGCTTTTGTAATGCTCAATATGTTACCAGCACCATAATCCACTATTGTAACTGAAGGTTTCATAATTTTCTAACAGTCATATTATTCTTCAAAGCAAAAGCACTAATTTCTTTAATATTTAGTAAATTATAGTGTAAAACACTAGCCATTGCAACAGCATCAGCCTTTCCATCTTGTACTACTTTAATTAAATGCTCCATATTACCCATGCCTCCACAAGCTATAACAGGAACATGTACAGCTTTAGATACTGTACTAACTAAATCCACATCAAATCCTTTTTTTGTGCCTTCTCTATCAACCGATGTCAAAAGAATCTCCCCAGCTCCCAATTCTGTCCCTCGAATCGCCCATTCTAACACATCAATACCTGTATGTTCTCTTCCATTATCCGTATAAACTTCCCATTTACACTTTCCCAATCTTTTAGCTTGAATGGAAAGAACAGTACATTGAGAACCAAAGCATCGGGAAACATCTCTAATTAAATCAGGACGTTTAACTGAAGCAGTATTAATAGCCACCTTGTCAGCACCGGCACGAAGAAGTTTTCTTACATCTTCAACAGTTCTAATTCCCCCTCCAACAGTTATAGGAATAAAAACATCTTGAGACGTACGTTTAACTATTTCTGATAAATTATTTCTCCCATACAAACTTGCAACAATGTCGATATATATAATTTCATCAATACCATCTAAGTAATATTGATAAGCAAATTTCTGAGTATTTCCTATCACGCGCAGACCTTCCATCTGCACCCCTTTAACAAGGTTGGGCCCTTTTATATCAAGGCGTACTATCAAACGGACATTAGACATTGAATATAGTATAGGGTTATTGTGAGCAGCATCAGTGAATTTTTTTTAGGGTCATACGCTTGTCTCCCATAGCTCCAATATATAGTAGAATAAGGAGGCATTGAAGAACCTCCAGATCGCGCGGTTTATTGTTTTACAACCTGATCCAGCAGGCAGTGGCAATCAAGCCTATAAAGAAGAAAGATATTTCACAACCTTAGAACTAAACACAATATAAAGCAAAATTGGGAGTCAAGCGTATAACCCTATTGTTTTTTATACTTGATAGACATTTCCAGTCCATTTAGATGCTTCCATTTCCGGATCAACCCTTCTATTGTTTTCGTCAGACCAAACTGTATGCCTCAATTCCCACTTACCATTTTCATATTTCCATAGATGGGGCGAGCGAAAATAATCTGTAAGTCGTACAAAATATTTCTTGTCCATTATCGGTTCCTCAAACATTTTTGAAGCAACTGGGTACTCTTCTGGGTTTATACTAAGGTATTCTAAAAACTCATTAGCAAAACGTTCAGGAAATTCAGCATCATACTTTTTTACCAATGCAACCCCTTCTTCACGTGTTATATCACCTGATCGAATTTCCTGAGCAGCATCGGATG
>CAYNJB010000219.1:0-1510 GCA_964397515.1 uncultured Nitrosopumilales archaeon
AGATACCGAATTACAGAAGAAGAAATTAAATCAGTACCCCAAGCTAATACAGCTTGGGATGTACTGGAATATTTGCGCCCAAATCTATTAACAAGAGATCGACGACGGCATGTTGGTTTTACCGGTGGAATGGATGCGTTAGTTTTTATAAATGGTGCTCGCGCAGGATATAAAAATAGATTACGTACAATACCAGCTATGGACATTATTGAGATAAAGTATTTGGATTCGATTGAAGCAGGTGGAAAATATGGTTTTACATCAGGTGGTGGTGTATTTTTAATAACTGTTGAGTAGTTATTGAAGAATATTAAAATAAAATATCGGTTAGCATATTTTCTAAAAGTTATAGCCATCCTCTTTTATTCAATACCTGTTATTATGTGTGCACAGAGCGAATTGAATTATAAAATTGTTAATGCGATTAAAAATGAAAGTTATGGTAATTCTCAAGCCTATGAGATGCTGAATGATATTACTATTTTATTTGGTCCTAGACTATCTGGAACAGAAAAATATATGGATGCTGCCAATTGGGCTAAAGATAAATTAGAGTCATGGGATTTAGATAATGTACATTTCGAATCATATAGTGATGATTTTAGGAACTGGTCCTTAAAATCATATTCCATTGAGTTACTTAGACCAAGGTATACTCATATTAAAACAGTCCCTTATGCATGGTCCAATCAAACAAAAGGTGTGATAAAGGGAGTACCAGTATTAATCGACCATAATAACCTAGAAGAATTAAAAAAATATAGTGGAGCACTTAGAGGCAAAATAATACTAAATCCTATTGTTGGTAATCGAGATGATGTCAGAACAGGTCCATTTACTGATGAAATTTTGGCTGCTGCTGCAAACCATAATAAACCAAATAATCCTGATGGATTAGATAATTCAGGTCTTGAACCAATCACTGAGTCGTTAAAACGGAAGGTCTTAGAAAAAAAAGAAACTGATGTTATACAATCATTATTATTAAAAGAAAAGGTTGCGGCTGTAATCACTGGTAGTTCTTCAAACCCTGGTATCATTTATGCACGGCAATTACCATATCATAAGCAAAAAGATCTGAAACCAGTACCTCATTTTGTCATTGGTAAAGAGGACCACCAATTAATTGTGGGTATGATTAGAAAGGGCCTTAACCCTGAGCTTAAATTGCATTTAAAAGTCGATTTTAAAGATGTTAGTGAAAATCATGTGAATATATTTGGTGAAATTCCTGGAGTAGATGAAAAACTGAAAGATCAAATTGTTTTAATTGGCGGACATTATGATTCTTATCACAGTGGTACAGGTGCTGCAGATAATGGGCAGGGATGTGCCACATTAATGGAAGTTATGCGAATATTAAAAAAATTCGATATAAAGCCGCGTAGAACCATACGTATTGCTTTATGGGGTGGAGAAGAGCAGGGTTTAAATGGATCTATGCACTACATAAAAAATTATGTTGGTGATGTGGTAACAGGAGCAAAAGGAGAGGAACATTCAAAAATAT
>CAYNJB010000220.1:0-1508 GCA_964397515.1 uncultured Nitrosopumilales archaeon
AGACATTTCATGCTAACGAGACCATCACATCTTTCAGGCATGCCTATCTCCAAATCTTCCTCTAAGAGCTGGACAGTGAAACCTGCCTCCGTTATCCTTTTGGCTGCCAATAGCCCAGAGACACTTCCACCTACTGTTATAACGTCCCAGTCAAACTTCAGAATATCCACCTCTTTTGGCAAAGCTTATTCGTAGCTATATTTTAAAGGATATTCAACTTTGTCACAAGAATTCAAGCAGGTTATAGTTATACGATCCGATTTAAAGATGGGAAAAGGAAAATTATCAGCTCAAGTAGCGCATGCAGCCGTCTTGGCGACAGAAAAAGCGAGAAAATCAAGAAAAAGTGTCTACAAGGAGTGGACTTCAACAGGACAGGCCAAGGTTGTTGTGAAAGTCAATAGTCTTGATGCCCTTTTAGATGTTCATCTAAATGCTGAAAGAGAAGGCTTGATTACATCAATAATTGAAGATAGAGGGCTGACGCAACTCCCATCTGGAACAATAAGCTGTATTGGTATCGGTCCTGATCACTCGTCAAAAATAGACCGAATTACAAGCTCCTTGAAACTCCTTTAATTGGGTAGAGAATTAGGGGGATCTTTTTTGGAATTCTGGTGATAGAGTTGGTAGATACAGAGATATTGAATACAACTTTAACCGTTATAGGAGGCGGACCAGGTGGATATTCTGCAGCTTTGAGAGGTGCTCAGTTTGGTGCAGATGTGATTCTTATAGAGAAAGAGAAATTGGGAGGAATCTGTTTGAATATCGGTTGTATTCCAAGCAAATTATTTCTTCACACTACTGGTATTTTGCAATATATGCATAATGCTGTCAAGATAGGTACCCTAATCGGTGAGACTAGATTAGATTGGAACTGCCTTCTAACTCAAAAGAATCGTTTGATAAACGACATGATTATAGAATTGGAGAAACTTTTAGAGAGAAATGGTGTTCAAGTAGTTCATGGTCATGGACGACTATCTTCAGTTGGGATTGTTGAAGTGGATGGAAAAAAAGGACCACTAAAAATTAATTCTAATGCAATAATAATTGCTACTGGTTCTAGCCCCTATATTCCATCGATTCAAGGAGTAATACACGCTGTTACCCCCGAACATCTCCCTGACCTTAATAGGGTACCGGCCAGTATGGTGATAATTGGAGGAGGGCCCGAAGGGGTTGAATTTGCAACTATTTTTCGTGATATGGGTATTGATGTGACATTGGTTGAGGAAACGGACCATCTCCTCCCAATTGAGGATGAAGATGTCAGTCGAGTTCTTGAAAAGGTTCTCAGCGAAAGTGGTGTAAATGTTTTTGTAAAGACAATAGTTTCAGGAATATCTGAAAGTGACGGTGTTCGAACTGTCTCAATTCAGCAAAATGAAGATAAAAAGAAACTGGAAACAAATGTAGTGGTATTGGCTATGGGACGCAAGCCTAATATTGAAAATATTGGACTTGAATCCCTTTCTGTGACTACAAAAAATGGTTTAATCCAA
>CAYNJB010000221.1:0-1508 GCA_964397515.1 uncultured Nitrosopumilales archaeon
TTATACAAATCTTAAAGGCGTCTAATCAGTCCGACATTATCTTTCTGGCGGGTACGCACCAAATAATAAAATCTACAATAACATGCATTTTATTAACTCCTGCTTGATTTCGACTCGTAAGAGGTAAGTCTTTTCCTGTAAATAACATTTCTTGTGCCGCCCTTCCAGCATTGCTAATATGTGAAATTGTTTTAAGTGTGCTAATAGTTGAGAATATATAGAGACGGAAATAAAAAACATGCAATCTCTGAAGAAGAATGAAAAGATAAGGATTATTCATATTATCACAGACCGCAATGTAGGCAGAACTGAAATAATACTTTATAAGTTATTGTCACGTATGAGAAATGATAGATTTGGGAATATTGTTTTTACTTTCAAAGGGACAGTTAAGGATAGGTATATTTCTGATTGATTCCCATTTTATAGTTTTAGGTAGCGTTTTAAGTATCTTGGGATTTCAGATCTTAAACTTAGGTTTTTCTGCAAAAAGTTATGTTTTGATTGATGCTACGACTGGTATCGAGATGGTTAGGAAATCTGCATTTAAAAGCTGGTTAATGAATCAAGCCCCATAGGATGGACCTTTGCCTTTGAGCTTTCTATCAAAGCGCAATTGGAGGGTATGAAACTAGGCGAAATCACTTTGATTTCTATAGATCGTTTGTTTGGAGAGAATTCAACCTTTAATTTGGGACCTTGGTTTAAGGAATATTTAAGGCAGTTTTGGTAGGGTGTAAAAAGGGTATCACGGTCTAGTAGAAAGCAAAAAAAGGTTGTTACGCTGCAGAAGCATTTGCGCTAATGATAATCTTTAATGAATAGTAAAAGAAATATTTAATTAGGAAGTAAAAAATATTCTAATTGTTGTAGACGCCTCGCAATGATTAGAGAGGGCGAAAGCGGGTTAGGTGCAATGAAGCTATCAATTGTTATTCCTTGTTACAACGAAGCAAAAACAATTTCCCTAGTTATTGATGCAGTAAAGAATTCTCCAATTGAGAACAAGGAGATCATACTGGTCGATGATTATTCTACGGATGGTACCAGGGAGATTATTAAAGATGTGATAGAACCACATATTGATAAAGTGGTTTATCATAAGAGAAATATGGGTAAAGGAGCGGCATTAAGGACAGGATTTAGGCATGTTACTGGAGACATAGTTATTATACAGGATGCTGACTTAGAGTACGACTCCGGTGAATATCACAAGCTCATTAAACCTATTCTAGACGACAAGGCAGATGTTGTTTATGGTTCTCGTTTTTCCGGCGGGGATCAACACAGGGTTTTGTATTTCTGGCATATGGTGGGCAATAAGATCCTTAACTTACTTTCTAACATGTTAACAAACCTTAGCTTAACTGATATGGAAGTTTGTTATAAGATCTTTCGCAGAGAGATCATAGAGAAGATAAACATAGAAGAAAACAGGTTTGGTTTTGAGCCGGAGATTACAGCTAAGTTGGCTAAAATGGGAGTGCGAATATTTGAGGTTGGGATAT